>DATFLA010000434.1:0-2106 GCA_035268305.1 Bacteroidales bacterium
ATGCGCATGTGGATAATGACCCGGAGTCTTTTATTCCCGGGCTGGAAGGCAGCGGGGTTGTAGTAGCTGTAGGTAAAGGGATACTTCCCCGTTTATGGCTTGGTAAAAGGGTGGCATGTTCCGCCCATTATCCCTCCAGCGGCACCTGGGCTCAATACATGGTAACTCCTGCAGGCAGTTGTTTCCCCCTGAGCAATCAGATCAGTGATGAACAGGGTTCTATGTCGCTTGTTAATCCCATGACTGCACTGTCATTTTTTGCTATCGTGAAGGAGGGCGGGCATAAGGCTCTGATAAACAATGCAGCAGCCAGTGCACTGGGCAGAATGGTTGAGTTAATCGGGACAAGAAAAGGAATCAGTGTCATTAACCTTGTCAGGAGTCAGAAACAACTTGATTCACTGAAAAGCACCGGATCCTCTTATGTGTTAAATACATCAGACCCCGAATTTATTGAGCAATTTTCTGACCTGAGCAAAAAACTACAGGCCACTATCCTGTTTGATTCAGTATGCGGCAGCAATCTGGGCAGAATGGCAGAGGTATTGCCTGCCGGGAGTTCGGTGATAATATATGGTAACTTGTCGGGTGCAGAAGAAATATCAGTAAACCCCAGGTGCCTTATCGACAGTGACATTAAAATATCCGGTTTTTTCCTTGGCAGCAAAGCATCTGAAAACGGGTTGATAAAAAATATGATCAGCCTGTTAAAGGTCGGACATCTCATGCAAAAAGATCTCAAAATACAAATCAGACAAAAGTTTCCTCTTGAAAATGCGCAGGAAGCTGTCAGCAGTTATATGGCTGATATGTCTGCAGGTAAGATGCTGCTGGTACCTCGTCATTGATCACACATTATACTGCAACAGGAAGGTAGTTTACATAACAGTCAACTACATATAACTATCCAATAAATGATTGCTGCAGGATGTAAATACCCAGACCGGCAAAAAAGCCAGCCAGCGCCAGCATACTGATCTTCTTTATATACCAGAAAAAGTTGATCTTTTCTATACCCATTACAGCAACCCCTGCAGCAGATCCTATTATTATTGTACTTCCACCTGTCCCTGCAGCGAGAGCGAGAAATTCCCAGAAAAGATGATCTATAGGATAAGTACCAAGGTTGAACATTCCCTGTGCCGCAGCCACCATTGGCACGTTATCTATGATACCTGATAATAGTCCGAGTATTGTCCCTATCAGGTATTCATTATTGGTATGTTTCGCAATAAATTCAGCCATTTGCGAAAGTATACCAAACACCTCAAGTGACGATACAGCCAGCAGAATACCAAGGAAGAAGAGGATGCTGGAGGTATCAATTTTTTTTAAAGCCCTTGTAACAGAGTACTGGTATCTTAGATCGGGGTGTTTTCCCAGGTGAATAATGCTGCTTACAACCCAAATTATTCCCAGTGCCAGCAGCATTCCCATAAAGGGAGGCATATGAGTAATTGTTTTAAATACCGGGACAAAGACCAGGAGACCGACTCCGGTAAAGAATATTATCTTGCTTTCAGAAGGAAGCTTTTCCATATCATCAGGATTAGCTTCTATTTTCTGCTTTCTGAACCTGAAAAGTACAATAAGAAGTGGTACGAGCGCCGCTGCTATTGCCGGGACTATGGTCTTTACAATAATATTATATGCACTTACCTGGCCACCGATCCACAACATGGTCGTTGTCACATCTCCCAATGGTGACCATGCTCCGCCTGCATTAGCAGCAATAATTACAATCGAAACAAACCACAGCCGATCTTCCTTGTTTTTAAGCAGCTTTGCACAAAGAGAAACCATCACGATTGATGTTGTCAGGTTATCAAGTATAGCCGAGATAAAGAAGGTCATCACTGTGATGATTACAAGCAATTTAGTCTTCGACTTCGTATGGATTGTATCCGTCACCATCCTGAATCCCTGGTGAGAATCAACAACTTCCACAATAGTCATTGCTCCCATAAGAAAGAATAATATACCTGCAATCTCACCAAGATGATGTACAAGCTCACTTTCCTGCTTAGCTGTTTCGGGTTCTGAGAAAAAATATATTAACCAGCAGAGGACACCTGTTATCAGGGCCGAGGCTGCCTTATTTACTTT
>DATFLA010000435.1:0-4461 GCA_035268305.1 Bacteroidales bacterium
TTGTGAAATTCAAAGCAGCTCCTGCACTTAACAAAGGTCTTTAATCTCTGATAATTGAGATTGCCGGGGGTGTTCTTACACCCCTTTTTTTTTCTTAATATAAAAGATTTATAATAATATTGCGTTATATCAAATCATAAGAATTGTTAAATAAAAGTGTGGCAACTTTAGCTTCTTTGATTAAAAATGTGAATGTTTTTTATTATTTTTGACAATGAAATTTCTTGCTTAATAAAGATTTTATGAATTGTATTATTGTAGACGATGATCAAATGAGCTGTAAGATTCTGGAAGGATTTGTCGGAAAATCCTCTTCCCTTAATCTTCTTGGTACATTCAGTGATTCTGTTGAAGCAAGGAATATCCTTACACAACGAAAAGATATTGATCTTGTAATCCTTGATATCCAGATGCCCGAACTTAACGGCTTCGATTTTATTGGCAGCCTGGATAATCCGCCTAATATCATTATTGTTTCCTCTGCAGAAGAGTATGCCCTGAAAGCATTCGATTTCAATGTTGTGGACTACCTTCTTAAACCGGTATCATACGGCCGGTTCCTGAAAGCTATCGATAAAACTGCTAGGTATTTCAGCCGGAAAGAGGTAAATAATTCTGTAGATGAGGAAATCTTTCTTAAAAAAGGATCCTCCCTTGTTAAACTTAAACTGGGCGATATTATATTTATTGAGGCTCTTGAGAATTATGTTACTCTCAATACCAATAATGACAAGTTTACTATTCATTTTACAATGAAAGCCATTGAGAGCCAGCTGCCTTCTTCAGTATTTATCAGGGTACACAGGTCATATATTATTAATAAGAGTATGATCCAGACAATTAAGGAGAATTCTCTTGACCTTAACGTGGGAGGTACTATTAAAAATATCCCCGTTGGTAAGTCATTCAGAGACTCTCTCCTGAATGATATTAATGTTATGGCCCGGTAATATCCGGTTTTTCAAATGCTTACTAATCGTCAACTCTTTTTAAGGTACCTCGGGCAGACCTCGCCGTCACCTATGCTCCTTGAAATTTCAAGAGCAAAAGGTATTTATATGTATGGTCCCGACGGAAAGGAATATATTGATCTTATATCCGGGGTGTCAGTAAGTAATACAGGTCACTCCAATCCACGTGTCACCGCTGCCGTCAGGAATCAGATCGACTCCTATTCCCATCTGATGGTATATGGAGAAATGGTTCAGAGCCCGCAGGTTAAATATGCCGAAAGACTTGCAGCAATCCTGCCTCCTTCGCTAAACAGTACCTTCTTTGTAAATTCCGGCTCTGAAGCTGTGGAAGGCGCCCTTAAACTGGCGAAGAGATACACAGGAAGAAGCAGGATTTTTTCCTTCAGGAATGCTTACCATGGCAGTACACATGGCGCTTTAAGTGTGCAGGGAAGTGAGGCATACAGAAATGCTTTCAGACCATTGCTCCCCGATACTCACCTGCTACCCTTCAATGATGTGGATTCTCTCGATGCTATTGACGATAATACAGCCTGTGTGATTGTTGAACCTATACAGGGAGAAGGAGGGATAGTGGTTCCGTCTGCAGCCTTTCTTGAGAAACTGAGGATGCGCTGTAACGATACACGCTCGCTGCTTATTTTCGATGAGATACAAACGGGCTTCGGAAGGACTGGTAC
Source organism: Bacteroidales bacterium (assembly GCA_035268305.1). Classification (GTDB taxonomy): domain Bacteria; phylum Bacteroidota; class Bacteroidia; order Bacteroidales; family VadinHA17; genus LD21. The sequence continues at coordinate 1,655 of DATFLA010000435.1, forward strand.
CATGTTCGCTTTTGAAAGATACAGGGTTATACCCGATATCCTGCTGCTGGCTAAAGCTCTGGGAGGCGGAATGCCTCTCGGTGCATTCATTTCATCCTCTGAAATAATGTCATCTCTTATCGCTAATCCGGTGCTCGGACATATAACAACGTTTGGCGGTCACCCGGTGAGCTGTGCAGCAGGACTGGCATCACTTGATATCATCGAAGAGGAAGACCTGGCAGGTGCCGCTGAAAGAAGTTCCGCCATTTTCAAAAAAGAACTTGTTCATCCTCTTATCTCCGGCATAAGAGGAGAGGGCCTTCTTCTGGCTGTAAGCGTTAGGGATACTGATGCAGTACATTATATAGTGTCACATGCTCCTGATCATGGGCTGATTCTTGACTATTTCCTTTTCTGTGATGACGCTTTCCGTATTGCACCTCCTCTCATTATTAAAGAAGATGAGATACGGACTGCCTGTTCACGAATTAAGGACCTGCTTGATGAGACTATGAGCAGAAATACATGATATGAAACGACTTATAATAACCTGCCTGCTCCTTTTCCCTTCAATAACCGCTCTAAATGCACAGGTGCGAACCGACTCTGTGACGACTAAGCTGGAGAAATTATACAACAGGCTTGTAAACAGTTACCAGGACTCCGACAGGATCAGGATCAATGACTCAATATATGTTTTTATAAACAGCTTTGTGCATTCCGATTCAGCATTTACTTATAACTTCACCGGACTTAAATACCTTGGGCAGATAACCTCACCCGATTCCCTTGTTAAAATAATTACCTGGAATATTTTGCTGAGTGACGGACAGGGAAAGTATTTCAGCTATTTTATCCGGAAGAAACACGGAGAGCCGGGTAATATAGTGTATAGCCTGTCTGCATCATATTCACCCCTGCCTGTCGCTGATGATACAACATATAATATCAATAACTGGTATGGGGCACTCTATTATGGTATAAGACCTGTCAGTACAAACGGTGAAAAGTATTATATGCTTCTGGGAATCAATTATGGTAATCCCGGGGTTACAAGAAAAATGATAGATGTACTTGAATTTAAATCAGATACAACTCTTTCTTTCGGAAGGAAATGGTTCAGCTCCGATAATGGTTTGAAATACAGGGTTGTACTTGAGTATTCAGCAACAGCAATGGTCTCATTAAGATTTAAGTCAGATACTTCTGTTGTCTTCGATCACCTGGTGCCTTTTTCACCGGCTGCCGGAGAGAACCGGCAGTATTATGGTCCAGAATATACTTATGATGCCTATATTTTCGATGGTAAAATATGGAAGCTTAAAATAAATGTTGATGCAAGAAATAAAGAATAGCTACCTTTATTAAAAATTATTTTCCATGCCTTCAGCTGACAGGACAAACATTCTTATTCTCGATGATCACAGAGCCATATCTGAGGACGTGAAAAAGAGATTTCCCGACAGCGACAGATATGTTGTGACATCATACCAGAATACAGCTGAATTCAGAAACCATATAATGGCTGCCAGGGACAGTAATTCATGCTGGATTGCAATTCTTGTTATGAATGATAACAGTGATCAGCTGGAATCGGTTAAAGAGCTTACTGATGACATTAAAACTAATGACAGTGCTAAAGGAGTTGTTGTAATCTATAGTACCGGAAAAATTACCGATATAAAGAACCTGATTATAAATGCTGATGCATGGATTCCGAAAAACAGCAATATTCTGCTTCGTATATATAACGTGGTAAAGAGACTTGAGAGTGAACACACTATTGTGACTATTAAAAAAAGAAGAAACCTTTCGCTTTATATTCTTTTAGCTTTTGCAGCACTTTCTGCCGTTGCTGCCATCTTAGCCAGGGTAATGTTCCCAAACTATTTTTGATGAATGGTAATTTGGTGCTTCGCACAGTCATTCGATAGTCATTGGGCCCTGGCGGGCCGTCATTAGGTGCTACGCACCGTAATTTGCCACTACGTGGCGTAATTCGCTTCGCTGTAATTCATTGTAATTGGTATTTCTTTATTCACTCCGAATTACAACGAATTACTATGAATTACTATGAATTACTATGAATGACAATCGAATGACAATCGAATGACAATTGAATGACAATTGAATGACAATTGACTGACCACTGAATGACGCTGCGAAGCAGCCAATGACAATTGAATGACTACCGATTGACAATTGAATGACTATTTGTCAGTTTATCTGCAACGGCACAGCTTTTGAAAGAGAAGAGCATGCCATTAATGTTAAACTTTAAAATATTCAGATATGCAAACCGGAAAGATTGGTGTAACCACAGACAACATTTTCCCAATAATCAAAAAATTCCTTTACTCAGATCATGAGATATTCCTGCGTGAGCTGATTTCCAATGCAGTAGATGCCACTCAGAAGCTGAAAACTATGGCGTCTGTTGGTGAGTTTAAAGGTGACCTTGGTGATACTACAATCCGTGTCTCTGTTGATAAGAAGAAAAAGACCATAACTGTTTCAGATTATGGAATTGGTATGTCGCAGGAAGAAGTTGATAAATACCTGAACCAGATAGCTTTTTCGAGTGCAAATGATTTTCTTGATAAATATAAGGACCAGGCTAACAGTATAATAGGACACTTCGGTCTGGGATTCTACTCTTCATTTATGGTTTCCGATAAGGTTGAAGTTGTGACAAAATCGTACAGGGATGAAGAAAAAGCTGTCAAATGGACCTGTGACGGGAGTCCGGAGTTTACAATCGATGAGGTTGAAAGAGACAGAAGGGGAACAGATGTTATTTTGCATATCGATAAGGAATCGAAAGA
>DATFLA010000436.1:0-3196 GCA_035268305.1 Bacteroidales bacterium
GCTTTACAACTTATATGATGACACCCGACAAGGATTATGCACAGCTCGTGTCGGATAATATATTCATGTTCAAACCGGCCAGGAGCGGTGGAGATGCTCTTCTCTGGGGAGTGGATGAAATAAAGAAGGAATTCAGTGTCGAACGCCCGGAACAGGTAATTGATGTACTTGCTCTTATGGGTGATACTGCCGACAATATTCCCGGTGCTCCGGGGGTGGGACCCAAAACGGCAATGAAACTGATTTCGGAATACGGATCTGTTGAAGAACTTTTTCTCCATACTGATGAACTAAAGGGGAAACTGAAAGAGATAATTGAAAACAACAGGGAACAGATTGAGATGTCGAAGAAGCTTGTGACAATTGAACAGGATGTTCCTATTGGTCTTGATGCCGAAGCCCTTTTGATGGAAGTGCCTGATACAGAGAAACTGAAAATGCTCTTCAATGAACTTGAATTCAAAACAATAGCTGCTAAAATACTGGGAAACCTTGGCGATGGTGATAAACAGGCGGAAAAGACCCAACCGGCTCTTTTCCCCGATAACTCAGCCCAGGGATCACTTTTTGGCAATGCGGAAACAGCAACCGGCAACAATCTGTCAACACTGGAAAATACTAAACACGATTATGTTATTATTAACTATGAGACAGGATTGGATGATTTTACCGGTGAGCTCTCGCGTCTCAAAGAATTTTGTTTCGACTCGGAAACAACAAGTATCGATTCCCTGGAAGCTGAGCTTGTAGCTCTCTCTTTTTCCTGGGAAAAAGGTAAAGGATACCTTGTACATTTTCCCGATTCGCGTGAAAAGACAATTTCAATTCTCTCGAAGCTTAAGCCGGTCTTTGAGAACAGCAACATAAGAAAAACAGGCCAGAACATGAAATTCGATATACAGGTACTGGCCAATTACGGGGTAGAGGTAAAAGGTACCCTGTTTGACACAATGATTGCCCACTATCTGCTGGAGCCGGATATGAGGCATAATATGAACCTTCTTTCAGAGACATATTTATCGTATGAACCCGTTCATATCGAATCACTTATAGGCGAAAAAGGCAGTCATCAGAAGAACATGCGTTCAGTAGATGTTGAAAGACTACGGGAGTATGCTGTTGAAGATGCAGATGTTACATGGCAGCTCAAGGATCTTTTTGAACCCAGGATTAAGGAGGAGGGGTTGGAAGACCTGGCAACGAATATAGAGATGCCGCTCATAAGAGTGCTGGCTGCAATGGAACGATACGGTGTAAAACTTGACCTGGATAATCTGAAGGCAACAACAACAGGACTGAGAGATGATATAATTAAGCTTGAGAAGGAAATATATGAACTTGCAGGTACGGAGTTCAATATTTCGTCACCGAAACAGCTGGGCGACATCCTGTTTATAAGGCTGAAGCTGGATGATAATGCAAGAATGACAAAAACAAAACAGTTTGTAACAAATGAAGAAATCCTTCAGCGACTTGCAAACAAACACCCTGTAATCAACAAGGTGCTTGAATACAGGGGTCTGAAAAAGCTTCTGTCGACATATGTTGAGGCTTTGCCACAGCTTGTGAACCCGCGGACAGGAAGGATACATACATCGTATAACCAGGCAGTAGCATCCACGGGCAGGTTAAGTTCCAACAATCCCAATCTCCAGAATATTCCTGTCAGGGATGCAAGGGGCCGTGAGATAAGAAAAGCATTTGTTCCGGAAGAGGGTCATATCTTCTTTTCTGCCGATTATTCTCAGATCGAGCTCAGGTTAATGGCTCACCTGAGCAAGGATAAGAGTATGATAGCAGACTTTTTATCGGGAAATGATATCCATGCTGCCACGGCATCAAAAATTTTCGGGGTGGCTATCGGGGATGTAACACGCGAGATGAGGAGTAAAGCTAAAACGGCCAACTTTGGCATCATATACGGTATTTCTTCTTTCGGTCTCTCTGAGAGGCTTACAATAGGCAGGAAAGAAGCCAAAGAACTTATTGACGGTTATTTTACTTCTTATCCCGGGGTGAAGATATATATGGATGAAAGTATTAAAAAAGCCAGGGAGACAGGATATGTAACAACAATGTTCGGCCGCAGACGCTACCTTCGCGATATACATTCACGCAACCAGGTTGTAAGAGGTAATGCCGAAAGAAATGCAATTAACGCACCTATACAGGGTACAGCTGCAGATATTATTAAAATAGCCATGATAAGAATATATGACAGGATGATATCTGAAAAATACCTGTCTAAAATGATCCTGCAGGTCCATGATGAACTTATATTCGAAGTAAAGGAATCTGAATTGGAAAAACTTAAGGATATGGTCCTTTTTGAGATGTCGCATGCCGCTAAACTGGATATCCCGCTTATGGTTGACTGGGGAACAGGCACTAACTGGCTTGAGGCACATTGATAAACAACGAAGTAATCTAAATAAGATCCGGATGAAAGTACAGGTATTATTTTTCGGAGTATTGTCAGAGGTAACAGGCACACAGGCAAAATACTATTCAGGTGTGAAGTCGACAGGTGACCTGGTATTGAAAATACGTGATGATTTCCCCGAGATAGCACATTATGATTACAGGATATCTGTTAATAATGTTCTGACAGACGCAGAGACTGACCTTAAAGACGGCGATGAGCTGGCTCTTATGCCACCATTTGCCGGGGGATAAATATTGAAAAACTTGTTTTATGGAAAAGAGATATTTGATAGAGGGTCCTCTTAAGCAGGATCTTATAGCACAGATTATTGAAAGGACCGGCACAAGAACGGAATCGGGCGGACACTCTGTATTTCTCGGGCAGGTAAGGGCTGATATTGATGATGGTAAAACTGTACGGGCTATCGAATATTCAGCTTATGAAAGTATGGTATATGCCGAAGCCGATAAAATTAAGGAAGCCATATTTAATGAATTCGGCGACGTTACTGCCATTGAAATTGTACATTCCACAGGACTTGTTAAAGCCGGGGAAATATCTCTTCTGGTCCTTGTTTCTGCAGGACACCGGCAGGAGGCAATAGGAGCCTGTGCCAGAACCGTCGACCTTATAAAGGAGAAGCTGCCTGTATGGAAAAAGGAGATATATGATGATTCTTCCCATAACTGGAAATAAAGGCACCTTATTTAAGCACCGCGTATTTTTGCCGCTTATAAGCTGATTATTTGTTCCCAGGCAGGTTGGGATCGT
>DATFLA010000437.1:0-5192 GCA_035268305.1 Bacteroidales bacterium
CTAAAAAATAGGTGTTTAACTTTGGTTTGATAAAAAAGCTGGTTTTTTTACCGGCTTTTTTTATTTTTGCGCTGCAAAATTGATATTTAATATTATTTTTGCAATCCCGATGCCCAGATGGCGAAATTGGTAGACGCGCTAGTTTCAGGGACTAGTGTCAGCAATGATGTGCAGGTTCGAGTCCTGTTCTGGGCACAGGAAACGGCGCAAAAGCATTGGGGTGCTAGGGTGCAAGAGCCGGAAAGCTTTAGAATGAAGTTCTTTTTTTAAAATTAATTGAATGACTTAAAGTCGTTGAGCCATAATGCCTTTAGGTCTTGTTATCGCCCAGATGGTGAAATTGGTAGACACGCCAGCTTGAGGGGCTGGTGCCGGCAACGGTGTGCAAGTTCGAGTCTTGTTCTGGGCACTTACCATAAGTTATAATGTTGAAGCGTTTAAATCTCAGATTTAAACGCTTTTTTTGTTTGATATTCATATTTTTATCCTGATATATGGCTTCATAGAATGGATACAGGTTCATTTAATTATCGCATCATAAGCAGCCTGCAGTACTTCAGACCTTATGTTCATATCATATAACTTACTGTTATATCTTGTTGGGTAGACCCTGTTACAAAGGAAAACATATGAAATCCCGTATCTGGGATCAACCCATACAAATGTACCGGTATAGCCTGAATGACCAAAACTACCCGGAGATGCACTCTTTGCAGGATATGCTTCTTCATCACTCAGCTCACTGTTATTAAGTAGAGGTTTATCAAAACCAAGTCCCCTGCGATTATCATTTTCCGGAAACTGCACCCGGCTGTATTCCTGAAGAACGGACTTGCTTATTATCTGCTTACCGCCGTAGCTGCCCATCCTGCGGTACAGTTCCATCAGTTTCAAAAGATCATTGGCAGTAGCAAACAACCCGGCATGGCCTGAGATACCTCCCTGCATAGCCGCACCTTCATCATGAACTGTTCCCCAGAGTTGCTGCTTTCTGAAAAGTGAATCATATTCGGTAGGAACTATCCTGTCGGTATGATATGTGAGGTAAGGATTAAAAACAATATCATAAGCTCCGATCCTTTTATATATACTATCGGTGACATACTTATTCCATGGCTCACCTGTTACCCGGGTAATAATATCCGGGGCGATTATAAATGTAAGGTCGGAGTATACATATTTTTTGACTCCCAGCGGGCTCTTTCTTATCTCGCTGAACATTTTTTTCCTGTAATTCCTGTTTATATAAAGTCCCTGTGCAACCTCCAGCGGGAACCTTTTAGAAGGGGAACAACGGTATATATGTTTCTTGTATTCACCATCCTTTTTTAATGTCTCCTTCCAAAAGGGAATAAAAGGTGTGAGTCCGGCCTGGTGGGTAAGAAAATCTTTCATCAGGATATCTCCTTTATTGGATCGCCTGAAATAAGGGAGATAATATCCCAGTGTTTTATCAGGGGAGAACCTGCCTTCGGAATTAAGAAGCATAAGTCCTGCAAGTGTTGAGGATACTTTTGTTACTGAGGCCAGGTCATAAAGGTCATTCGGCTCTACTTTTATCCTGTCGTCGTAGGTATGATAGCCATATGACTTATGAAAAAATACTATCCCGTTTCTTGCAAGTATCACTTCGCAGCCGGGATATGCTTTTGCATCAAGTCCTGTAGCGACAATGGAGTCTATCCTTGTATTAATCATATCGGAAGATATTCCTGCATTCTCAGGATACCCGTATTGAAGTCTTATGTTTCCAACAGTCTTCAGGCCAAAATTATAAGGCCATTTTTGATTTATTGTAACCGGGAGTTTCCCTTTGGCTCCAATGCCACCGAATATCAACTGGGCTGAGAGGTCCTCGGTATAGTCATTTTCCTGGTACGATAGTAATAATCCGTCAGCATCACGCAATGCCTGAATTTTATCCACGGAATATGGATTGCCAAACCAGGTTATTATTGTCTTGTTGTTGTGTATTAGTTTATCAAGGAAATTTCCGAGCCCGGGTTTTATTCCAAAATTTTTATTGGGACGCTGGTCAAGACCATAAACACCTGCAATAACTATGTCGTAATTGCCCAGCTTACGCAGAACGGAATTACAGGAGGCAGTATCGGCAGGATCAACAGCAAAATTATCAACAGGCATATAATCAGTCAATCTTTTCTGGAAGAGTTTAATTTCATCGCTGTTAACTGATATAGAGGCTATCCTAATATTATCGGTGTTCATAACAGGTATCAGATTATTCCTGTTACTTAGGACAGTCAGGGCACCGGCATAAAGGTTTCTTATCAGGGCCATAGAAGAACCTGGTGTAAGGTCTTTTTTAATATCCTTTGTATCTATTTCTTTCACATTGCTTAATCCTGTCCAGTATTTTAAAGCAAGAATTTTTCTACATTTCATAGCTATATCACCGGCAGAGAGTTTCTTCTCACTAATGTAGTTCTTTGTCTCCCTTATTGTGGCTTCCACATCTGTTACAAATTCAGCCACGTCATTTCCGGCTTCAAGAGCCTTGGCATCTGCTTCTCCTGTTTTGAAATATTTTGTGACACCTTTCATATTCATAGCATCGGTGACAATTAATCCTTTGTAACCCAGTTCATTTTTAAGAAGACCTGTAATTATCGGTGCTGAAAGGGTAGAGGGCAGACCGGAAGTGGTATCAAGAGATGGTAAGTTAAGATGTGCGACCATTATACTGCCAATGCCTTTTGCTATCAGTTTCCTGAACGGATAAAGCTCAATGCTGTCTAGACGGGCTCTGCTATGGGTTATAACAGGGAGATCGAGATGGGAATCGACATTTGTATCGCCATGACCGGGAAAGTGTTTCCCGGTGGCGCAAATCCCATTGTCCTGCATCCCTTTCATATACATTATTGCCTTATTTGCCACATTATCGCGGTTTTCACCGAAGGACCTGTAGTTAATGACAGGATTGAGGGGATTAACATTTACGTCGGCAACCGGGGCAAAATTGACCTGCATGCCCAGTCTTTTAAACTGCATTGCTACAGCTTTCCCGAGGTCATATATAAGAGAATCATCGCTTATTGCACCCAAAGTCATCTGGAAAGGAAATTTATCGACATTAGCCAGTCGCATTCCGACTCCCCATTCGGCATCAAGGGCAATTATCAGGGGGACTTTTGATATTCCCTGGAAAAAATTTGTAAGTTCGGCCTGTTTTTCTGCTGTACCCTGGAAAAAAACAATACCTCCGATACCAAATTTCTTTATAAGGTTACTTAATTCCACCTCGTTTGCTATATCATTATTGGAGTAGCCGGCAATCCAGATGCATTGAGCTATCTGGTGATCCAGGTCAAGTGAATTCATTACCGAGTCGACCCATGGATGGTTCATATACTTCAGAAAAGGAGGATCAGAAGATTGTGACCTGATGATTGAAAAAGGGGCTGACAGGAAAATTACCAGTATAATTAAAAAAAGGTTTCTTCGCTGATTCATGGTAGCATAGGTTTAAAAGAAAATAATCCGTTGATCATAATTCCGGATAATCAATCCAAATGTAGTAATTTTTAATCCTCACCGATTCTGTATATTTAATTTCGGCTTCCAAAGATGTTATATAACATAGGTGTATTGCTCCTAATTTCTTTCAACTTGTACTGAAAATGCTATTTTTGTCAGTAATCACTAACCTGGTAATATCTTAAATCCTTATTATGCATAATATCAATGAATTTCTTATAATGCTCGACGGTTATATCGGCGGGAATCCCTGGTTTGTTATTTTCCTGCTCGGAACGGGTGTGTTTTTTACACTTTATCTTGGTTTTCCGCAGTTCAGGTATTTCCGTCACGCTATAGATGTGGTAAAAGGAAAGTTTGATCATCATCTTGATGTTGGCGATACATCACATTTCCAGGCGCTTTCTACGGCACTGTCAGGTACAGTGGGGACCGGAAATATTGCAGGTGTGGCTCTTGCAATTCACCTTGGCGGACCGGCAGCTCTCTTCTGGATGCTTGTAACAGCTGCTATAGGGATGTGTACAAAGATGGTTGAGGTAACTATTTCACATAAATACCGGGATATACTTCCAGACGGAAGTGTATCGGGGGGGCCTATGTACTACATGAGAAAGAGGATCAAATTTACGACCAAAAGCGGCAAGGTTATCAGGTATGGTGCTGTTATGGGAGGTTTTTTTGCTGTTGCAACTGTACTGTCCTCATTTGGTACGGGAAATCTTCCACAGATAAACAGTATTTCAAATTCCATTTTTACTTCCTTTGGAATAAAACAGATTATAACCGGTGCGGTGTTGTCTGTTTTACTTGCTCTTATTATTATAGGTGGAATCAAGAGGATAGCATCAGTTACTGAGAAGCTGGTTCCCGGCATGGCTCTGTTTTATTTTATAGGTGCTCTTCTTGTCATTTTTACAAATTACAGGAACATATTACCATCAATTGAATCATTATTCACCACTGTATTCACAGGTACTGCTGCGGTTGGCGGTTTTCTTGGAGCATCAGTCTCCTTTGCAATCAACAGGGGAGTTAACAGGGGACTTTTCTCAAATGAAGCAGGTCAGGGTTCAGCGCCGATAGCTCATGCTGCAGCACGCGCTCCCGAACCTGTTTCCGAAGGCATGGTTGCAATCCTTGAACCTTTCATAGATACTATTATAATCTGTACTCTTACAGGACTCGTGATCCTGTCATCAGGGGCATGGTCGCAAAAGATCGAAAACCAGTTTCAGACAGCTGATATGGTTTTTCTTAACAGGAAATATGATGAGAACATTCCCGCCGACAAGAATATAATTATGAATTTTGTTAGGAAAGGAAAAGATGTACCTCTTTTCAATGGTGAACTGAATATTGTAGACGGTAAAATGACTAATGATATTTCTCTTATTGCATCAAGATCCGTTGCTGAGGATTTTACATTCTTCGATAAAAACGATCCTTATACAGGTTCCATTAAAGTGGTTGAAGGTAAATGGGATCCTCCGGCTTCAGTTACTGTAGCAGGTAAATCCCTTATTCACAGTGCCCCTCTTACTACTGAGGCTTTTAAGAAAAGTATCCTGGGTGACTGGGGGCAGTACATAGTATCCATCGGACTTTTACTTTTTGCTTTTTCCACTGCAATCTCCTGGTCATATTACGGCGACAGGGCACTGACCTATCTTGTGGGTCCGAAATATGTA
>DATFLA010000438.1:0-11523 GCA_035268305.1 Bacteroidales bacterium
GAAACGAAACAGGCTCAGTGGAGTGAATCAGTGCATGCTACAGGTACCAATGCTGCTTATGCTGACAGAACAGGATGTGTTCGTTGTCATACAAGTCAGGGTTTCCTTGAGTATGTAGCAGAGGGTTCAGATGCTGATATCTCCGTTCCCACTGATCCTATGCAGATCAATTGCTACACATGTCACCAGATCCACACCACATTTACATCAGACGACTGGGCACTTACAAAGCCAGGTGCTGAAACTCTCATACTCCAGTATGACGGTGCGGCTATTGTATATGACAATGGTAACAGCAACCAGTGTGTAGGTTGCCACCAGGCACGTGAAGTGTCACCGGCACCTGTCCTTGACGGAGCTGATTTCGAAATCACCAATAACCGTATTGGCGTTCACCATGCTCCTATGGCTAACTTCCTTCTTGGCAAGTTACCATTCGAACTCCCTGGTGAAACATACCCGACTTCCAATCCTCATTTCGGTACCGACGGATGTATCACATGCCACATGGCAACACCTTACGGATACCAGGCAGGCGGTCATAACATGGGTATGACATATGAACAGCACGGAACTGAGGAAGTTAATACAAATGGTTGTATGACATGCCATTCAACAACTCCTGATTTCGAATCACTTCAGGCAGAAGTATCAGCCAAACTCGATACACTTCGTTCACAGCTGACTGCTGCAGGTATATATGATCCTTCATCAGAACTGGCTAACAAAGGTACATTCAGCGCAAATGCAGTTCTTGCTTATCTTAACTATGATGCAGTAACACAGGACAAGAGCCTCGGTGTTCATAACCCCGGCTACATTAACGCATTGCTTGACAACTCAATCTCTGCTATGGTTGATCTTGGTTATCCTGCTGCCCTTACAAAGTAATTATCTTACTACAGATACTTTAAAATTTAGAGGAGGGTGTCTCAAAAGGCACCCTTTCTTTTTATCTTTTCATTTGACTGCGTCAAGCTCCGCTTCGCTCCGTTTCTTTTGCTCCTCCAAAAGAAACGAAACAAAGAAAAGGAGTCCGGAACCAAGCCGCAGGCGAACTCGGCAAAGCCAAATGATAACTTCAGCCTTTTTTGGCAAAATGGCTCAGGCTTCACTCTCCCAAAAAAGGGTGAAGTTCGCGCCATTTCCGGGTTGCCTACCCACCGCTAAAGAAGCAGGTTTATCTATAATAGCAATCGAAAAAAAAACAAAAAACAGACAAGTCAGCGGATTTCGAGCGGCCTCAGAGGATTTTGGGATCAGCTAAAGAATGGAGTCATGCTGCGGAGGGCAAAAGTAAGCAATACTGTCTGAGGAGGCTCTGAAACATAGTGGAGGAGCCGACGAGTTGTATTGCGTGGGCATGACGGAATGATTGAGCCCCAAAATCATCTGCAGCCTTGAATTTTCTTTGGTTACTTTCTTTGTTACAAGACAAGGAAAGTGACATAATCTTCGCCATTTCCGGTTTGCCACCCCGCCTGCTAAAGTTTTAATTTGTCGATAACTATTGAAAAGAAGGGGGATGCCTCATGAGAAATACCTCCAAAGCCCCCCTGTTTTGTTTTTCAATGAAAATCTAATCCCTGTGATAGCCTGTTATCATACCCCAGAAAAGTGATGACGGTTTAGCCCCAAGGGTACAGGTATAAATATGTATAAGCATAAATACAGAAAGGAAGAATCCCATCGTGATATGAAGAAGATCGGTATAAATAAGACCACTGACACCAAGAAACTTGGTTATTGTTATTTCCGGAAAGAGAAGGCCCAGTCCTGATATTATCAGCAGGGGCAGAGCCAGGTACATAGCCAGGACATAACTGAATTTCTGCAGGGGATTAAATTTCTCCTTCTCTGTTATCGGGAAGGGTTTTTTCTCTCCTTTAAACATACCGAAAGAATAATACTGCATCTGTTTTGTAAGGTTTGTGACACATTTCTTTCTTTCGATCCTGTAGTATCTTCCGTTTTTAGTTAATAAATTACCAGTAACAAAAACTATATAGTTTATAGTAAGCAAGATGGCAGCGGCATTATGCACTTTTACGGCTTTTGCAAACCCGACAACATAGGCTGCATTTTCCTTCCCTGTATATTCCATGCTCAATCCTGTTATAATCAGAGTGATAAATAATAAAGCATTAAATATATGCCATATTCTTATCCATTTTGGGTAAAGATACATTGCTTTCTCCTTTATGATTAATTAAGGTTTCTTAAGAAACCTGAAAATTATATGAACAATTATCACTGCAAGTACTCCAAGGAATATTATCTGGCTTGCCAGGTTCAGATATTCATTCCTGTTGGCGCCGATGACATACGACGAGTTCAGGATTATAGCATTAAAGAACCCGTTATGGCGGTTTTCCCTCGACTCAAATTTATACAGTGAGGCCATTAGAAGTGAATTCCGTGAATGGCATTCGTTGCATAATCTTACAGCCTGCTCCTTAGGCAGTATCAGGTGAGCCACAGGCACACTGTCATTAACCCTTGTATGGCACTCAATACATCTCACATTGGCAAAATGTGCGGCCTGGTTGGGCAGCCAGTCATGCTTCTGAATGATATTGATTTCCTTCCTGTCGGTAAGAAGCTTGAATTTATTGAAATCGGAATGACAATTCAGGCAGATAGCGTTATCGTATGCAATCTTCTCCTTGTAATCTTTTGTATTCGCATTTACCCTGTAGGTATGAGGATTATGGCATTCCCAGCATGAAAAACCGTCTTTTGCAAGCTTCAGATAATGAACGCTTTGCTTGTATTCCTTGTCTATTTCTTCGAAATGATACTTTGCAAACCGCTCATCACCGGCATGGCAATCGAGGCATGTGAACATCTGTTCCATCCTTAATGCTCCGGGATGAGGGAATGTTGTATAATCATAAGAATGGCAATCGGTGCAGCTGAAGCTCTTGTGGTTCGACCTGTAAAAATCTTCCCTCTTGATAATCTTATCAGAACACATCAGGTCGCGTACCTGTCTGCCAAGATTTTCATTTGTATATTCATAAACTGCCTGTCCGTGACATTTAAAGCATTTTTCGTTGTCTTCCGCATATGGCGAAACATAGGATGATGTATCCTGATCTGCACTTTCCCCCAGCCCTGAACCAAACCGGCCTGCAAATGTCGCTGAACTTATAAAGGTAAAAATGAACAGAATAATGATCCGGAACTTATAAAAGCTCATTCCTGAAACCTTGTTTTAATGTTAGAACCTTACTGTAATATTAAATCCGAACAGATACTTGCCATTTGTGTTAAACACGAGGTTTCTCTGGCTTATGATCTGGTTATAATTAGCCGCAAATATCTGGAATGTATGAGTAGCTGTATTTATTTCCCATCCGAAAGAGAGATTTGGTTTTGGCTGTGTATCGAGGTCCTGTTTTGTCAGGAGCTGGTCATATTCCACAATCAGTGAATGGTTGCCGAAAAGATTGGCCCTTGCTCCTGCCGACAGTCCGAAGTTCATATTTTTATAACCGCTTACATCGCTGTATATTGGCACCGAGTTGAAATAGATAAATGAAGGAGCTATCTGTGCTGAGATTTTTTCTGTGAATTTGCGGGCTATAATAAGCTGTGTGAAATATGAAAACCTGTGAATTTCCCTGAAGCTGGCAGAAGGCCCAAAGTTATCGCTGCTCCTAAGGTCGGCTACCACATTACCGAAATATGACAGGGATACCGGAACCTTATTGTCCTCTGTCTGGCGGAGGATAGCATATTTCCACTGTATATCCTGAAGCTGGTAGTCTTTTGTGGTACCGACACCTACCATGATCCTGTCTGTGATACCATAGTTAAGACAAAGACGGGTATTAGCCGATCCGTAAATACCATAAAGGTTATGATAATTTTCAATAGTACTGAATCTGTGCTGGATCTGCAGCTGCAATCCACCTTTGTAGGGAGATTCAATTGTCTGGTTATCAATCAGCATATTTGTTGAAAATGTACCGGTAACTGGTGTGGATTCTTCCTGCGCAGCTGCATTCTGCGCAAATATTGTACCCAGGAAGAATGAAAATGTTAAAAGGATCAAAATCTTTTTCATGTCAATTAGTATTATCAGGTTTGGTTATTTTAGTTATCAAGAGCCCCCTGGTTTATCCAGATAAGGACTTTCTGCTTATCGGCATCGGATGATCTCGGTGCATGATCTGCCTTGTTCATCTGGGTGTAAAGTATACTTGTTTCACCCGGCTGGTCAACATACCCTCCAGTGGTAAGTGCTTCGTATGACTTCCCTTCCCTCAGGTCCGGAGCCCTCAGGCTGCCGTGACATGTTACACAGTTAGCCGTGAAAATAGGCTGTATATCCGTTGAAAAATAAATTGTATCAACCGGATTGATGACGGGAGGCATAAAAGAGTACTTTTCACATGAAGAAATTCCGGCCATAAATGCAATTAATACCATTGCGACCAGAATCTGCTTTTTCATATTAAATTTCTGATTCATATTTAATTTATTGTTAATTTGTCAGGTTTATAATAAAGTGTTATTTTATTCACAAATATACCTGATTATCATCATAGAAAGCACCTTATATGGTATAAATTTGGCTACCATTTAATGCTGTTTGTCATGTCAATAATTGATCTATGTCACTGCTCAGGTTGATATATATTTTTCTAAATTTACGAATAATTATTTAAATATCTAAATCTTACGGCTATGGCTCAATCAGTTGCAGAATTATTTTTAATACTGGCAATCCATCCGTCAAAAGGCAGAATCGCGATCGACAATATTCATTTCAGGTATACCCTTACAGGAGCCGTGCTGATGGATTCGCTCGGCAACAAGGAGTTTACTATTGAAAATAAAAGACTGATACCTTCATTCTCAAGGAACGGTGACCCTGTTCATGATATGGTGGCTGACAGGATTATGAACTCTGGCAGTAAGAGGAGGATCTCTTTCTGGATAAACAGGCTAACAAGACGCAGCCGCTTCATATTCAACGAGATGGTAGCCCGTCTTGAGAAAAGAAATGTTATCAGGACAGATCACAGGACATTCCTGAATATTATTCCCTACAGGAGGTTCTGGTTTAATGATAAAAGTATAAGGAACAATCTGATAGAGAATTTAAGACAGTTCCTGCTTTATGGCAGGCAGCCTGGTAAAGAAGATATTATGCTATTGGGACTTGTTGAAGCATCCAGGTCTTACCGTCTCCTCGCCAGGGAAAGAGGTGAGGTAAAAAAGATGAGGAGGATAAATGGCGGGTTGCTGAAAGGAGATATTATGAATTCAGAAATAAATCTTGCCATAAGGGAAGTCCAGGCAGCCATAGCAGCATCGGTAACGGCTGCCACTATAGCTACCCATAGTTCTCACTGATAAGCGTATATTATTCTGACCTGTGATCAGAACCTGTACATATTATCTTCGATAAGTTTATCTGCTATCCGCCTGCGGGCATCTTTAACATTAATACATTCAACCCTTGTCAGGGTCTCTATTGCCTTAACAAGCGAAGGGCAGGTCTCAGGTGAGGAGAAAGAACCTACTGCTTCAAGAGATGATTTCCTTATTGTTTGTGCTGCATCGAAAAGGTATGTATCAAGCATATCCTTATAAAGCGACACATCACCTTTGACCGGCTCCATCTTTTCAACTCTTAAAGCCATCGATTCAGCCACATAGGTTACCATCATCATTTCTGCAATATTATTAAGCACTTCCTGTTCCTGGATAAGTCCTTTGCCGAAACGTTTGGAGGCTCCCTGTATACACAGCAGAACAGCCTTTTTGAAATTACCTGTATATCTTTTCTTAGTCACGAAATAGCTTTCGCCTTCGTTGCTGCCATCGGTTATGTTATCAAGGTTGGCATACAGTTTTTCTGCTTCACCGAAGAGGTCAAACTCACCTTTCATCGCCCTTTTCATTGCTGTATCAACAACAAGGAGCCTGTTAATCTCATTTGTCCCTTCAAAAATCCTGTTGATCCTCGAATCGCGGTAACCTCTTTCCACAGGCATCTCAGCAGAATATCCCATACCACCGTGTATCTGAACAGCTTCATCAACAATATAATCGAGCATTTCGGAACCTACCACCTTGAGTATTGCAGCTTCAACAGCATAATGACTTATTGCTTCAATTGATGCCCTGCCGTAATCACCGCAGTCGACAGTCAGTTTTTTCATAAGGCGGTCTATGTCATTACTTACCCTGTAAACAGCCGATTCGGAAGCAAAAAGACGAATAACCTGCTCGGCCATTTTATATTTAAGGGCACCGAATGTGGATATAAGGACACCAAATTGTTTCCTCTCGTTTGCATATTTTACAGAGTCTGTAATTGCCTTTTTTGCAGCACCAAGGACATTGGCACCTAGCTTAAGCCTTCCCATATGGAGGATGCTCAGGGCTATCCTGAATCCTTCTCCCCGTTTACCAAGGAGGTTTTCAACAGGCACCTTAACATCATTAAAGAATATCTGTGCGGTTGAGGATCCTTTGATCCCCATTTTATGCTCATCTGCACCTATCACAACACCGGGCAGCTTACTTTCAACTATAAAGGCGCTCAGTACCCTGTCATTATCTATCTTGGCAAAGACAACAAGTGAATCTGCGAAACCTGCATTGGTGATCCACATCTTCTGGCCGTTTAATATATAATATTTACCGTCTTCACTAAGGGTTGCATTTGTTTTACCTGAATTGGCATCACTACCTGCACCGGGTTCTGTAAGACAGTAGGCTCCTATAAGTTCTCCGGTTGCCAGCTTTGTAACATACCGCTCTCTCTGATCCTTGTTTCCATAATACATTATAGGAAGGGTTCCTATTCCACAGTGAGCCATATAGGCAACGGAAAAAGAATATCCTGCACCGGTTGTCTCGGCAACAAGCATCTGGGTAACGAATGACTGTCCGAAACCACCAAATTCTTCAGGGATGGAGACTCCCATTAATCCAAGATCACCTGACTTCTTAAGTATTGTTTTCATCAAGTCCCTGTCACCTGTTTCAAGCTGTTCAAGATTGGGATAGACCTCTGCTTCGAGAAAGTCAGTGCAGGTCTGGGCAATCATCTTCTGTTCCTCATCGAATTCTTCAGGAATGAAAACGTCGCTGGCTTCAACGTCACTTACAAGAAATTCACCACTTTTCAAGAGTTTACTGTTTTCCATTTTAGTCAGTTTATTTTTTGGATTAATTTAAATATTCAGTGATTGTACTATTAATTCTGCAATATCAAGGTTTTTAATCTCCTCCTCACGGTTTTTATATTTCAGACCATCGGTTATCATTGTCATGCAAAAGGGACATGCTGTTGCAATAACCCTGGCACCTGTTTCAAGTGCATCTTCTGTCCTCTCGATAAAAATCTCCTTATCCCCCTTCTCTGCTTCTTTGAACATCTGGCCCCCTCCGGCCCCGCAGCAAAGCGCAAAGCTCTTATGTCGATGCATCTCCACCACGCTGCCTGTAAGCTTGCGGAGTATGTGACGCGGTTCATCGTATATATTGTTGGCTCTGCCCAGGTAACATGGATCGTGGTATGTTACAGATACATCATCCAGGGCTGTAGCATCTATCTTCAGCTTCCCGCTGCTGATATAAGTATTAAGAAACTGGAGATAATTAACGACCTCATAGTTACCTCCCAGATCGGGATATTCATTTTTAAATATATTGAAACAATGAGGGCATATCGTAATGATCTTTTTTACCTCATACATTTTAAGGGTTTCTATCACCTGAAGAGCCTGCATCTGGAATAGCATTTCATTACCGGCCCGTCTTGCCGGATCGCCTGTACACGTCTCTTCCTTGCCAAGCACTGCATAACTTACCTCAAGGTATGTAAGAATCTTGGTAAAGGCTCTGACAACTTTCTTATACCTGTCATCAAAGGCTCCGGCACAACCTACCCAGAACAGGTATTCTGGTTTCTCCCCTTTTGCAAAGAGATCGGCCATAACGGGAACTTCAATCTTACGGGTTTCCATTTTATAATATTATACTTTTTACTCAGGTTTATTTAACAAGTTACTGTTCGCACCGGATTGCACCGGTTCAGTACTTTAATTAATATTTATCTCAAGGTCCTTTGCCCAGTCGAGCCTGTCTTCTGCAGAATACTGCCAGGGAGCTCCATTGTTTTCAATATTGTTGAAAACTGTTTTAAGTTCTCCGGGAGCTGAAGCTTCTTCCAGTACAAGGTATCTGCGCATATCCACTATAAGTGTCGGGTGGTTTATGTTGATAGGGCACTCATTGGCACAGGCATTGCATGTTGTACATGCCCACAACTCCTCCTCCGAAATATAATCACGCAATAATGATTTATTATCTGTAAAGTCCCTGCCATTTCTGACCATCAGGGGCCCTTTTTCTTTCATCCTTGCCCTGAGGTCCATCATTATCTTCCTGGGAGATAACTTTTTCCCTGTAATATTGGCCGGGCATACGGAAGTACAGCGTCCGCACTGTGTACATGCAAGTGAATCAAAATAATTCTTCCACGATGCATCCTCCGCATCCTTAACCCCGAATCTTTCAACAGGAGCATCACTTTCTGCTGCAGCAAATGCAGTCTCCGGGTCAAGCATCAGTTTGACCTCTCTCGTAATATTGTCCATGTTGGGAAGTTTACCCAGGGGATCAAGCCTCGACAGGAACACATTTGGTACCGACAGGAATACATGAAAATGCTTCGAATACGGCAAAATATTAGCGAATAGAAATATAAGTAATATATGCGACCACCATGATGCTTCAAAAACAATCCTGTAAGTATCAGCCTGTCCGCCACCAAACCATTTTGCCAGTATATTACTTACAGGGTAAACTCCTGCAACAGGTTCCCCCGTGAGTGTTTTATACTCAACATAGCCAGTGTTCATTGCCAGCAACGACACCATAAGGAGTAAAATAATTGTAAGTGCAATATTGGCATCAATATGAGAGATCCTTTTCATTTCTATTCCCTCAAACCTGCTGATATGGAAAAAGAGACGCCTGGCCAGGAATATAATGATAGAAATGGCTACAACAAGGGCAAAAATATCGCCGGAGGCCATTATAACATTATACACAGGACCCAGGAACTGCAGGATCTTATCCGTTCCTGTCAACCCGTCAATAACCATTTCTATACTGCCAATAAGTATCACACAGAAACCCCAGAAAACAAGTGCATGGAATAATCCGATAACAGGTTTACGGAAAATTTTCTTCTGACCGAAAGCCACGGAAAGCATAACATTGATTCTTTTGCCGATATCCTTAACAGGGAAAGCTGCACGTGTGAACCTGAAGTAGCTTATCAGCCTCCTGATTGTATAGGTGAATACTCCGAGAGTAATCAAAAGAGTGATTGCAAATACTATCTGTTTCGTCATTTTTGACTTATTAATTCTGTTTTTCTGAAAGGCCTTTGGATGTTTCGGACCCTGCTATTTCCTGGCTTTAACGGCTTCTACAAGTTTTGGAAGTACTTTCATGGCATCCCCTACGATACCATATTGTGCAGATTCGAAAATTGGCGCATCCTTATCGGTGTTAATCGCAACAATATATTTCGATGAGCTGATACCTGCAAGGTGCTGGGTAGCACCTGAAATACCCACTGCAATATACAGATTTGGCGCTATTATCTTTCCAGTCTGGCCGGTATGTTCATCGTGAGGTCTCCATCCTTCATCAGAAACAGGACGGGAACAGGCAGTGGCACCTCCGAGTAATGATGCCAGTTCCTCAAGGGGTCCCCAATTATCGGGTGATTTCATTCCGCGTCCGCCGGAAACAACTATATCTGCATCAGTGAGAAGCATCTTTCCTGTCTGCTTCTGAACATCATTTACCGTGGTCCTGAGCAGTGAACCGTCAACACTCATTTCACGATTTTCAATAACTGCGTTATTGTCCGTCTCCACAAGATCGAATGAGTTCTGTGCAAGGGTTAATATTTTAATATCCGAATTGATAACAAGATGAGCAAAGGCATTGCCTGAGAAGGTCCTCTTATATACTGTGAAAGGTTCGAGGCTGAGAGGTAGTTTACTAACACCTGAACCGGCACCTGCCTTTAACCTGACAGAGAGTCTGGGAGCAAGGGCTTTCCCCTCATTGTTATTTGCAATAACAATTACAGTTGCTTCCTCCTTTTGGGCTACATCGGCAAGCACACTTGTATACGCCTGGTTATCAAGAATATTCAACTGACTGCCTGTTATGTTAATTATCCTGGCTGCACCATAGTTACCAAGTTTCTTCAGCTCTTCTTCTTCAACTTTACCAATAGAAACAGCTGTTACAGATGTTCCGGCCATTTTGGCAACCCCGGCGGCATAAGATACAAGTTCATAGGACAGTTTTTTGAATTTACCATCCCAGTTCTCGGTATATACTAATACTGACATATTTTTACAATTTACTGTTTTATAACTATTTTCAGATTACTTTGGCCTCGTTCTGAAGGATCTCGATAAGCTCTCCTGCATTTTCTGCATCAATATACCTGCAGGCAGCCCGTGGAGCGGGCTTTTCAAACTCAACAACCTTTGTAAGAGGATCTCCCGCAACCGGTTCATACAGCTTAACGGGCTTCGACCTTGCCATCATTATTCCACGCATTGCTGCAATCCTTGGCTCTTTGGCAATACCTTTCTGTACTATTGCAGTAAAAGGAACCGGAACAGTTACTATTTCTTTACCTCCGTCTATCTCACGCGTAAGAACAGGCTGCCCGTTCTCAAAATTAATGCCTGAGACTGCCGATACGGAAGGGATACCCAAAAACTCGGCCACCATTCCACCTACCATCGAACCGTTGTAATCGCTCGATTCAATACCACACATCACTATGTCAAACTGCTCCTGTTTTACAACCTCTGCAATCTGAGAGGCAACAAACCATGCATCCGGGCTTTCTGCATTAACCCTTATTGCGTTGTCGGCTCCTATTGCCAGTGCCTTTCGTATTGTCGGTTCTGATGATGCAGGTCCGACATGAACCACAGTTACTGATTTAACTCCTGTGCTGGCGTCATCCCTGAGTTCCAGGGCCCGCGTGAGTGATAATTCGTCCCAGGGGTTAATAACCCATTGAATGCCGGCGGTGTCGATCGAGGCATTTCCTTCGGCAAACTTTATTTTTGTCGTTGTGTCGGGAACATTGCTGATACAAACCAGAATTTTCATCTAATCTACGATATTAGTTAATTAAGATTTCATACCGGGGTACTATGAAAAATATTATCCATTTTAATCCCCGCGGCGGCAAATATAATAATTTATGAATCACAATCAAACCAGAAAAACATCAATAATATCATGTATTCGAATTTGCACAAATTTATAACTTGCTGATTTTATGATTTTTACCCTATCGCAAAACACAACACAGCCATATTGGTCGAAAGGAATGCCATTTCGTCCCGGTTACATGCAAGATTTTCATGTACAATATTAAAAAATAGAAATAATAAAATTAAATTCGCACGCCGTAAATCATTGAATAATCAAGTGCCCTGA
>DATFLA010000439.1:0-6390 GCA_035268305.1 Bacteroidales bacterium
GATATTCGAAATTAGTCTTTGCCAGGGCAGATCGGTTATAATAACCTATCCGCCTTCGGTTACTCTTTCAGGCAGCAATGGTGGCAGCATGACTCTTAATATTGGTCCGACTGAAAAGGGCATAAGCGGTTCGGTTTTCCAGGTTAATTTTGATTGTAACTTTATTACACCACTTCGTGTCGGTGGTACACTGATAGTAGGAAATAATTCTGCCAATCCGGGAGGGACATACACCGGGTCGTTTAGTATAACCTTTAACCAGGAATAAACAATGATCCGGATTTTGTACTTTATAACCGGCATCCTTTCAGGCAGGCTCAGTTTGCCGTGGAAGTCGTTGTATAATATAAAACCCGGGCGCATCATTTTCATTATAATAATACTTTTATTTTTCACATCCGGACTACAGGCGCAGGTTATGGCCGGTGATACAGAAGATATAAGTATACTTGTTGAGCCAGAAGGCGGAGGAAGCTTTTATACAGATGCACTATATTCTCAGGACGGGAAATTGTATCTGTCGGTTGAGGATCTTTTCAGCTATTTCAAGATAGCATGTTCATCAGATAAAAGCGGCGATCAGCTCAAAGGCTTTGTCCGTAATGAGAAAAATAACTACCTGATTGATTTTAAAAAAGGTATTGCAGCGATCGGTGGACAGGAAACAGATATTAAAAACAGTATAATAAAAGAAGCCGGAACCCTTTTCCTGGAATCTTCATTGTTCGGGAAAATATTCGGTATCCACCTGTCTTTTGATTTTTCAGCACTTTCAATCAGGGTGAAATCGGATTTTGAACTTCCCGTTATCAAGGAAAAGCGACTGGAGAAACTAAGAAACGGATTAAACAGCACTGAGACATCCATGGTTCCGGATACAGTGCTTGGAAGAAAATACCACATGTTTCGTCCGGGTATGCTCGACTGGTCATTGATGTCGCTTCAATCGTGGAAACACTCATCAGATACGCGGGCCGGCCTTGGCATAGGTACTGAACTGCTTGGTGGCGAGGCTAATGTCTTCTTAAACTATTCAACCCTGTATAAATTTGATAACAGGTTACAGCAATATTCATGGCGATGGGTTAATAATGAGACTAAAGTTGTTAAACAGGTGCAGGCCGGAAGGATACCCACACAGACTATCTCCTCGGTTTATTATCCTGTAATAGGAGCCATGGCGGGTAATACACCTACAACAGTAAGAAAGGCAAAAGGTGAATATATTATAAGTGAGACAACCGAACCCGACTGGACTGTTGAGCTATATATCAACGGAGTTCTTACCGATTATACAAAAGCTGATGCTTCTGGATTATTTACTTTCAGGGTACCGTATGTTTATGGCTATACTACAATTACACTTAAGTTTTACGGTCTTATGGGAGAGGAGAGAACCGAGAAAAGAGTAATAAATATACCGTATAACTTTCTTCCGTCCGGAGATTTTGAATACAGGATAAGCGGAGGTATTTTGCAGGATGGTAACAACACACCCATGGGCAGGGGCGAAGCCAGCTACGGAATAACAAAGAACCTTACACTGACAGGTGGTGCTGAATATCTCGGATCAATTGCAGGAACTAAGACTATTCCCTTTATCAAAGCTTCTTTCCTTCCAACTGCAAAACTGATGATGTCAGGTGAATATGATCATGGTGTTCGTTCAAAGGGGCTTGTTGATTATTATCCCTGGAAAAATGCTCTCCTGGAGCTTGATTATACAAAATATGTAAAGGGTCAGACTGCTATTATTTTCAATTACCTGGAAGAAAGAAAAGCAAGCTTTTCCGTTCCTGTAAAAATAAAAAAAGTTTCATTATTTATGAAGACAGGATTCCAGCAGAATGTATACAGTAATTTCTCCTATAATATGGCCGAACTCCTGTTTTCGGCATATTATAAACAGTATAGTTCCAATTTATCAACGTACGGTAACTGGATCAACAATGGAAAACTCTTTGTCAACTCCAATCTTTCGGTGTCAGCCCGTTTGAAGAATGGATTAACCCTGCGTCCTTCGGTTCAGTATAACCTTACCCAGGGAGATTTACTTTCTCTGAAAGCAGAGGTAGAAAAGCGTTTCAGGCATAATGGTTACCTGGCAGCTTCATATGAATATAACAGGATCTCACAGCTTAACAGTCTGAACCTTTCACTGAGGTTTGACCTTTCTTTCGCCCAGGCAAATGCTTCATCGCGGGTGAACAGGAGCGAGGTGTCAACATTCCAGAGTCTCAGGGGAAGTATTGCTTTCGGAAGTGCCGGTAAAAAAGCAATACCAAGTGTTCAGCGGATGGTTGGAAGAGGAGGAATATCAATTGTTCCCTTCCTCGATATTAATGGTAATGGTAAAATGGACAGAAATGAGCATAAGGTAAATAACCTTACAGTAACAATAGCAGGGGGGAAAGTAAGGTATGATGAAAAAGACACAGTTATAAATGTGGTCGGACTTGAGCCGTTCATCGACTATGACCTTAAGCTTGATGACAGGGATTTTGATAATATCTCATGGAGAATAGACAAAAAACTATATAAGGTTCTTATCGATCCCAACCAGTTCAAAATGCTATATGTACCTGTAAGGGCAGTCGGCGAAATTGATGGAATGGCATATATAAGAAGGGACAGCCTTCAGACCGGGATCGGCAGGATATTAATAAATATTTATAACAGCACCGGTAAGCTTGCAGCTCAGACTCTCTCAGAATCTGATGGTTATATAACATGGCTTGGACTTCAGCCCGGTGAATATACTGCAATGGTAGATACGGTTCAGCTTTCACGTCTTGGGTTCACAGCTGAACCGGCAAGGAGAAGATTTGTAGTCAGAACTGTTGAGGATGGCGATATTGTTGATGGAATTGATTTTGTCTTGTCAGATATCCAGGGTAACGACAGTACCTCATATGCCGGTAATATATCATCCGATGTGAAGTCATTGCTTAAGCCTGAATTCATGTCACAGCAAAATGAGAATGATGATCAGACACATATTTCCGTTGGGAATACATTGAATGACATCATCCTGTATTATGTTCAGACAGGTGCTTTCAGGGACACTGCTAAAGTTGCTGAAATGGCTTCAGGACTCAGGAAAAGAAATATTTACGCATTTACAGTTGCAACTGAAGACGAACTCAGAAAAATACGTATCGGTTACTTTAAAAACAGAGCAGATGCAAATGCTTACAGTGCTTTGCTTGATAGTTACGGATATAAATCATTTACAGCTGCCGGATGCGCCCTGGTTTACGCCGGTAATCTTGATCTTAAAGCCGGTGTATATTTTGTACAGGCAGGCGCTTTCAGAATTGAAAAGAATGCAAGGAATTACCTTAAAAAGATATCTGCAGCCACTGCTTATAATAGCGGTATTACAATAGAAGATGGTTACTACAAAGTTCGTCTTGGTTATTTCAGTACTGAAAAAGAAGCAGTTAAATGCTACGATGAGATGATACAGAAAGGATTTGAACCATTCCGGTCAAGACGTCACAGGGAATAGACAGTATTCATTTCACAACAACCACATGCAAGTATGAGGGTATCTGTTCTCTTTTTGTTACTTTTGCGCCGCCTTTTATAAGACTATTTGTAATAGAAAATTACAGGCCTTTAAAAGAATTAAGAAATAAGGCATAAATGGATTTACTTTCAGAAATAAACCGGAGAAGGACTTTTGCAATAATAAGTCATCCCGATGCCGGTAAAACAACACTTACTGAGAAGCTCCTCCTGTTCGGAGGTGCCATCCAGACAGCGGGTGCGGTACGCAGTAACAAGATTAGAAAAACTACAACATCCGATTTCATGGAGATTGAAAAGCAGAGAGGTATTTCAGTCTCAACCTCTGTGATGGCCTTCGATTATAATAATATCAGGGTTAATATTCTCGATACTCCCGGACACAAGGATTTCGCTGAAGATACATACCGTACCTTATCTGCTGTCGACAGTGTCATTATTGTAGTTGATAGTGTGAAAGGAGTTGAGGAGCAGACAAAAAAACTTATGGATGTCTGCCGGATGAGAAATACACCGGTTATCATCTTCATTAACAAGATGGATCGTGAAGGTATCAATCCTTTCGATATTATCGATGAACTTGAAAGGGAACTGAAAATAGCAGTCTGTCCTTTTACATGGCCGATAGGTAACGGTAAGTCATTCAAGGGAGTATATGACCTTCAGAAAAAGGAGATGCAGCTTTTTGCAGCTGATAAAACATCTGTCCCGGGGAGTCTCCTGCAAACAAAGGATCCGGATGATGCCAGGCTTCTCGCTTACCTGGGAAGTGAAAACGCAGGTAAGCTGAAAGAGGACCTTGAGTTTATCGGTCATCTTTTTGAGCCGTTTGAAATCTCACTCTATCGCGACGGGTTCCTGGCACCCGTATTCTTCGGAAGTGCTCTGAATAATTTCGGTGTCCTTGAATTACTTGAGACATTTCTTGAAATTGCTCCCGGTCCCGGTCAGATAATTTCGACAGAACGAACGGTACTGCCATCAGAAGAGCAGCTTACAGGATTCATCTTTAAAATACATGCTAATCTAGATCCTAAACATCACGACAGGATAGCCTTTATGAGGATAACCTCGGGACGTTTTGAAAGAAACAGGTTTTACCTTAATACAAGAACAGGTAAAAAGATGCGTTTCTCATCACCAACAAGCTTCATGGCAAATACCAAGAGCATTGTTGATGAGGCATTTCCGGGGGATGTTGTGGGACTCTACGACAGTGGTAATTTTAAGATAGGCGATACTATGACTGAGGGTGAGATACTTCATTTTAAAGGAGTCCCCAGCTTTAGCCCTGAGATTCTCCGTGAGGTTGTCAATCTCGATCCTATGAAAACAAAACAACTCGAAAAGGGGGTCAGGCAAATGACTGATGAAGGTGTTGCACAGTTGTTTGTACAACAGCCGGGAAACAGGAAAATAATAGGGACTGTGGGTGAACTACAATATGAAGTCATTAAATTCAGACTCGAGAATGAATATGGTGCAAAATGCAGTTTTAGTAACCTTCCATTCGTAAAGGCATGCTGGATTACAACCGACAATAAAAAAGAGCTGGAGGAATTCATAAAAAGGAAACATCAGGCTGTAGCCCGAGATAAAGAAGATAACCCGGTCTTTTTTGCGGAAAGCGAATGGATTCTTAATATGGCAAGAGAAAACTTTCCATCACTTGTATTCCATGAGACATCAGATTTTAAAACAGGGAAAGTTCATAGAGGAAGTCTCAAAACCCGGGTCTGAATACCATCACTCTTTTTCGGATTTCTATAGCCTTGATCTTAAATCATTTTTGTAAATTAGCTAATATGTTTTGGCAGCTGATTGCGATAATTGGTTTTTATATAAAAATTCAATTGGCACCTTCAGCTAAAACTGGCCACGTATGAGTAGCAACTGGCAAAAACAATTGCCGGGTGCAGAATGTTAATAGACTGACAGGTTTAATAACCTCTGGTTTTAGAATGTCCCGTTTTTTATACATTCATCATGGGCGCCATTATCAGAACTGCAGATTATTTTATATTCGGACTAACCAGGCTAAAAAACCCCATTTTAGCCGTGCTGGTCTTGTTTTTCTCCCCTTTAACGCTTAACGGTCAGTGTAATGATCCCGCAAATATTCCTGATGTACCCTTCCTTGGAAACATAATTCCTCCATCCTGTACAGTATCCACAGGGTCAATTTCACTTTCAAACCTTCCGGCAACGGGTGAATGGACAGTTACCCGTTATCCGGGGCTTGCCGGTACAAAAGGTACAGGTACCTCGACAATAATAGATAATATTCCGGCCGGCATTTATTATTTTACAGTCACAAATGACAGTGGCTGTACTTCATCGCCATCTTCTTCCTTTACAATAACAGCACAACCTCCAACACCATCTCCTCCTGTTATAACGGCTGTAACTGTGCCGGAATACCCTACCGTGCTGGGGGCTGCCAGGGTTGAGAACCTGCCGTCTTCAGGGAACTGGGTCCTTTTTCGCCTGCCCGATAGCATAGAGACAACGGGTTCCGGGACAAGCTGGCAGGTGGCTGATATCCCTGCCGGCGAATACTCTTTCGTTGTAAAGAACTATGCCGGCTGTATTTCACTGCCATCCGGCAGTTTCCTGATCCCCCTTGTCGATACTCCTTATGTAAGTGTAACAGATCCTGTACCTGTTTGCTATCCTGCAACTGTCGACATTACAGATCCGGATCTTAGAGCCGGATCATCTCCCGGGCTTGTTTACAGCTACTGGCTCGACAGCATGGCTACCCGGATACTTTTACATCCCGAAAGAGTAGTGCAGGGCAGGTACTATCTCAAAGGTACAAATGAGTATGGATTTTTCTCTGTAAAGGCAATTAACGCT
>DATFLA010000440.1:0-2149 GCA_035268305.1 Bacteroidales bacterium
ATAAGCCCTTAGAAGGATCTCCTTTTTACCTCTTATACCACCCCTGTCAAAAACCCTGATGCTGACTTTTATACTTTTCGAATTTACATCAGGATAAACCATGACATTCCCTATATAGGCGGGAGCAGAAGCTTCAAGACAAAAGGAGCCTGTGATGCCATTCCAGTTACCCTGTGTATGCTCCGTCCAGGCATGTGAACCTTTTATGCCATCAGGGACGGAACCCTTGCCGTTGTCAATAAGTATTGTAAGTGTATGTTTACCGGGGGTCATGTACCTGCTGAGATCATATTCCTGTTCAGTAAGGATATCATTATTGCTGCCTGTAAGGACAGAATCAACCCATACAGTTGAGGGTTTTGTTCTCTCCATCTTCAGGGTGATATGTTTGCCTTTCCATCCGGCAGGTATATCAACAAGCTTCCTGTACCAGGCTTTTCCTGCATAAATAAATTCCCTCGACAATCTCATTGTCTCGTTATGATTGGTATTAGGGATTCCCTTACTGTTCTCATCCATGGTGCCCGGCAAAACTATAGAGTCAGCCAATTGTTTAAGGTACCATTGCGAAGAGATGCCTTCACCGGTGGTGTCCATGGCAAACTGCCACTTACCGCCAAGATCTATCCTGCTCCGCAGCGAATCAAATGATCCCTGTCTGCATGAAGTGACCAGGATTGTCATTATTGACGCCAGAACGACATTACGGGCCGAAGTTTGTCTATTCATATAAGTTATCTATATCTGCCCCGGCCAGTTCTGTAAGCAGTACACTTATCTTTTCAATGATCTCATTATAACATCGTTCCCCCTTCCCGGAATCCGCCAGCATGGGATTTCCAATGCCGGTATCAGATGTGACTTCCGACCAGCGACGTTCAGCCCAGGCCCACTTCTCACTCAATGCTTTTATTTTAAATTCCCTTCCTTTCCCATCGCCGGCCTCATTCAAAGGCTTTACCATATCGGGAACAATGAACTGCATTATGCTTGTCTCCATTTCATCGGCATGACCTCCCCCGTTTTCAAAATAGTCTGAGTTATTGAATGACTGGAACCAGTTAGCAGAACAGATGAACATCTCAGGATATCTTAATCCAAGTTCCCTGATCATCTGTTTGAAGTCATTTCCTCCATGCCCGTTCAAAATAAGAAACTTATGTATTCCATGCCCGTTTAAGACATCGGTAATATCATCAAGAATAGCCATTTGCGTTGAAGGATTCAGGTTAATATTTAACCTGATGTCCATCTGTCCTGTGTTTACTCCGAATGGAATAACCGGCAGTACTATAACTCTTGCACCTTTCTCCCATGCCACACGTGCCGAATCTCTTGCAATCCTCTCAACCATAATATTATCTGTTGAAAACGGAAGATGCAGGTTATGGGCTTCTGTTGCACCCCAGGGTAAAACGGCAACTTCAATTTCCTGGTCTTTCATATCTTTCCAATACGACTCTGCCAATATAAACGCATCCATAAAAAATCTTTTATAAGTTATACAATAGCTGATCTCCAAAACTCTTTATGACCTTAAAGTTAACAAGCACAGCCGGAAAAATAGCCAATGTTACTAAAAAATGTTGCCTGCCTTTAGTGTATTGCTTCATTATAAAGGATTCACATATATATTTAATAAGATTGTCCTTCAAACTCACGGAAATTTCATTTCAGGTGGCAGTAATTTATACATAACAGGAGTAACAAGCCGTGCAAGCAGTGTTGATGTAATCAGACCGCCGATAATCACCCAGGCCAGGGGTGAATAGAGGTTTGATTTCCCGAGTGCGATGGGGAGCAAACCTCCTATTGCCGTAAGAGTTGTCAGGATAACAGGAAGAAACCTTATCTCCCCGGCCTTTATTATTGCTTCATCGAGTGCCGTTCCCTGTCTTCTCAACTGGTTGGTGAAATCAACAAGCAAAATTGAGTTCTTGATCTCAATCCCGATTAGTGCGACAAAACCTATTGCTGCAGTGAATGAAAGAGTGTTTCCTGTTATATAGAGAAATAATAATCCGCCTATAATACCTAGTGGTATTACTGAAAGCACAATAAGGGTACTTTTGAATGTTCTGAACTCCAGTATTAATATTGCAAATATCCCGAAAATTGCGACAAGAATTGCAGTTCCGATACCGCCAAA
>DATFLA010000441.1:0-4426 GCA_035268305.1 Bacteroidales bacterium
TCCTGTACTGCACAGAGCGAATTAAAAATAAAATGGGGATTCATCTGGGCCCTTAAAAATCTCTGCTCAAGTTCAATTTTTTCATACTGTGAACGAAGCCGGCTGTGGCGGATATAACTATATGAGACCAGAGTTACAAGAATAAGTATGATAAGCAATCCTTTGACATATTGATCCTGTTGTCTTATTTTATTATCCTTGATTAACCGTTCTTCCATCTGTGCATATTCTGCTGCTCTTTGTTTTTTGTCGTATTCATACTGGATCTCAAGCCTGGTTATCCTGTTTCTGAAGTCATCATTACTTATGCTATCCTGCAACTGCTGATGCTCTTTAAGATAAATGTAAGCCACATCGTTGTGGTTCATGGCGCTGTAAATATTGCTAAGCAATTCAGAGCTTTCAGAGATAAGGATTAGCTGGTTTTGTTTTTTTGCAATTTTATATGCTGAAAGTACATTTCCCAATGCCAGGGTATAATTTCCTTTTGCTCTCTGGATTCTACCCAGGGTTACATAATAATCTGAAAGTGCCGGGTCATTTATCTGCTTTGCAAGTTTAACGGCAAGGGTGATATAAAAATATGCCGAATCAATATTTGGATATAATAAGAAAGTGTTGGCAAAATTATAATAAGATGAAGCTATGCCAGAGAGATAATTCATCTTATTATTCAGTTTGAGGCTTTTCCTCAGGTATATAATTGCACTGTCATATTCAGTTTTAGAGTTATATATTTGTGCAATATTATTACAGGTTTTACTAACCTCCCATAAGTCGCCCGCAGCTTCGGAAATGGGCATTTTTTTAAAGTTGAATTCAAGGGCCTTATTCCAGTTTTTCTGAAAATAATACATGAGTCCGATGCTTCCGTATGCAATAGCGATGCCGGCAGAATCTTTTTTTAGTTCCCAGATCTTCAGGGCTTCGAAATATGTGTCGATAGCCTGGCTGAAGAGGGCCATATCTTTATAAATATTGCCCAGACTGTTCATAGCATCTGCAAGAGGAAGAGTATCCTTCACGGAACGAGCCGTCTCTATTGCCTGTTCAATAAGACCCCTTGCCATAAGAAAGTCCTTTTGTTGCTTTGCCAGGTAAGAGAGTGCGCTGTAGGCATTTATCATTCCACGCTTATCGCCTGCTTTTTCGAAAAAATTGAGGCTTAAAGCACCATACCTTTCAGATTCTTTAAGATCACCCTTAAAGCTGTAAACATATGCCAGACCATAACAGGCCCTGCCTTTACCTCGATTATCATCGAGATCTCTGTAGAGTTCATAAGCTTTATTTATATAGTATGTGGCACTGTCGTAAATGTTGTATTTGGCAAGATATGCTGTGCCCAGAGCATAGGAGGCATCTGCTATGCCTTTAAGGTATTGTATCCCCGAGGATTCTGTCAATGATTTATGGGCAAGGTAAATAGATAAATCAGGAGCTTTTCTTGCACTGAGAATGGCATCCCTGTTAAGATTATTTATAGAGCTTGTATCAATTTTGGGCTGAGAATATACAAGGCATCCGGAATTACAGATAATAATAACCAGTAACGTTATACTTGTTTTAGGCAGGCTCATCATATCCCTGATTTTAAGTAGCCTTTAATAATCTTAAAGTTATAAAAAAACCAGGTTAATCCATAGTATACAGGAGAATTCTAAACTTGATTAATAACTTTATAATAAATGGAGAAGGGTGTTATTTTTTAGGAAACCATGGGATGAAAGAACTGGTTTTCTCAACGTATTCCCTGTAGCCGGGTTTCTTTTCGTTCAGGCTTTTTTCAAGGAGAGCTACTCCTGATACTTTAATTATCAGAAGGGTCATAAGTACAGATCCCAGTACAGCCCAGTAACTGCCTGCAGCGATGCATATCAGGCCATATCCCCACCACGCCGATGCATCGCCAAAATAATTGGGATGACGGGTATAATGCCAGAATCCCCTGTCAAGCACCTTCCCCTTGTTTGAGGGATCGGCCCTGAACATGGCCAGCTGGAAATCTCCGCCTGCTTCAAAGAGAAACCCGATAAGCCAAAATACGATCCCCGCGATGTCAAAGATGTTAATTTTTGCCGAATGGTAATAAAACTGGGCCCCTAGGAGTGGTGCTGATATCAGCCACATCAATATTCCCTGTAAAAGGAAAACCTGGAAAAAGCTTATCCACCAGTAATTCTTTTCACCGTATTTTTTTCTGAATTCCATGTACCGGAAATCTTCTCCTTTACCGGCATTACGCCACGACAGGTAACCAAAGAGTCGAAAGCCCCAGATTGCAACAAGGGCAAGAAGTATTACCTTGCGTATATAAAAACCGTCTGTATTAAGGAAATAAAAAAGTGAGGCGGCAATAAAACCAGGTCCCCAGAAAAGATCAACTATGCTGACATTCTTAAGGATAACACTGACTATCCATAACACTGTCATCATGATGATTATAAGCAAAAGAGCCTGTATCCATACCTGGAAGAAAGTCATTGTATGATTATTCGGTTAAAATAGCAACAGCTGCGGCACCTATTCCTGCATTTGCTCCGATCACCGGCGATATGTTCACTACTGATGCAGGTTTTTTCCCGCTTAGTTTTTCCATCTTCCCTGCAAACCAGCCGGCTCCCTCTTCATTGTTGGCATGCAATACTATATAGTTCCATATAGAGTCCTTTTTGTTGAGGTCGGCAACATATTTCATTACCTTTTCCATGTTAGCCTTTTGGTTAAAGGCTTTGTCAAAGACGATCGCTTTCCCTGTCTTGTCAATTGAGACAATAGGGTTAATGTTCATTATCCTGGCAATAGTGCCTTTGACGGCAGAGAGACGTCCTCCCCGTATAAGATATTTGAGATCTTTCACACTGACAAAAATATGTACCTTGCCGGTCCATGACTCTGTCATGGCTACTACTTCCTCATGTGAATGCCCGGCTTCTATCGCCTGTGCCGCCCTGAGAACAAGTAGTCCGAGAGCACCCGACAGGTTTCGTGAGTTGATCACAGAAACAGGTTTGTTAAATTCCCTGCTAATGGCTTCGGCAGCTTTACGGCTGCTGTTAAAAGTGCCGCTGAGTTTGTCGCTGAGGTGAATGGCTATTACCGAATCGTAATGCGAGGCAAGGTGAGAATACAGATTAACAAATGCTTTTTCGTTAACCTGCGACGATTTGGGTGATTCTTTACTGTCTTTGAGCAGCTTATAGAACTGATCTGGTTTTATGGTTACCTTGTCGAGATAATGATTTTCACCAAAGTTTATATTGATAGGTAATACATTCACCTGGTATTGATCAATCAATTCCTGTGAGAGGTCACATGTCGAATCGGTTACAAGGGCTATCTTCCATTTCCTTTTATAAACGACATCACTCTGGCGTACCATATCATCCGCTTTCTGGAAAGCCAGTGTGCCGGTAAACCTGAGTTCATCGAATAACATGGCAGGAGTATTGGTATGTACATGCAGTCTC
Source organism: Bacteroidales bacterium (assembly GCA_035268305.1). Taxonomy (GTDB): domain Bacteria; phylum Bacteroidota; class Bacteroidia; order Bacteroidales; family VadinHA17; genus LD21. Next base: position 3,471 of record DATFLA010000441.1, read on the forward strand.
CTGATACGGTCGGAACCCGCTATTACTATTGAATTCCCATAGCGTTCAAGTACAGATAAAAGCCTGTCGTGATCTATATTGGCGCCTTTAATGAGTGCTTCCGTGCAATAACGGAAATCAACTTTTTCAGGAATAGACTCTTCAATTTTCTCATAAACACCTGTCTCTGATTTTGCCTGTATAAGTTCCTTTATGTTGCGGTGTGTAATGAAGTCTATTATTCCTTCCACGAAAAGGACAAAACCTTTAGCTCCGGCATCGACTACATTTGAATTCTTAAGTGCCTGTAATTTTGTTTTTGTCTCTGTGAGAGACTGGTGAAGTACATGAACCGAGCTTGTGAAGAGATGGTTGAAATCCTTTATTGTAAAACGGTTTTCATAAATGTAGTTTGCCCAGTCTTTTATAACTGTAAGCATTGTTCCTTCAACCGGGTTAGCCACCGCTTCATAGATATAACGGATGGAATTCTTTATGCTTTCTGCAAACTGATCGATAGTAATAGTTTTGAAATCGCCTGTTTCTGAGCTCATGCCATATAGAAACTGCGCGAATATTATTCCGGAATTTCCCCTTGCATTTACAAGGGTTGTCTCTGCAATCCTGTCAGCAGTTATTTTATACGACCTGTGCGGATGTATTGAGTCGATAACCGCCCTTATCGTTGATGCCAGGTTGGTGCCGGTATCTCCGTCATTGACAGGAAATACATTTATCTTATTGAGTTCGATCTGGTGTTCTATTACTTTCCTGGCACCTGCAATAAAGGTGTAATATAACCTTTTACCATCCATCTCGTTAAGAGGTGCCTCCCCTATCAGTGTCATAGTTTCTTTTTAAACTGTTCTGCAAAGTTAATAATAATTATCCTCCCGGAATCAACTATTGTACTATCGCATTTAACATTTAAAAGACAAAAATGTTCTGTATGAGACAGATATGCTGGCAGGAAGATC
>DATFLA010000442.1:0-4025 GCA_035268305.1 Bacteroidales bacterium
TGCGAAAGTCTTTCCTTTGTACCGTTATTGGCATTTGTCACATCCATGTTCTCAATTACCTTGCCTGAGAATACCCTGAAGAAGTTAATTTCGCCAATATGTTCTTCAATAGAGGACTTAAAGATATAGGCTGAGAACTGACCGTTCGGATCAGGTTTGACTTCAACTCCCTTAGCTGTTTTTACAGCAGGCATATCGGCAAGAGAAGGAGCTTCATTTACAATAAACTCCATCAGGCGGTCGACACCTATATTATTTTTTGCGGAGATACAAAGAACAGGGAACATGCCCCTGCTTGCAATACCTTCTGCAATACCTTTATTTATTTCTTCTTCTGTAAGAGTGTCATTGGCAAAGAAGAGTTCCATAAGCGATTCATCGCTCTCGGCTGCTTTTTCAATGAGTGCACTGTGCAGCTCTGCAGCCCTGTCGGCCTGGTCGGCCGGGATATCAACTATTTCTGCTTTACCGCCGTCTTTTGAATAGCGGAGCATTTTCATTTTCAGAACATCAATAACAGAGTTAAAACCAATACCTTCATTAACAGGATACTGTATCAATACAATATTGTTACTTAATCTCTCCCTGAGCATTTCAACCGATTTCTCGAAATTGGCTTTCTCGTGGTCGAGGCCGTTTACTGCTATGATAACCGGCTTCTGCATCTTTTCTGCATGCCTGAACTGGATTTCGGTTCCCACTTCCACACCATTCTGCACATTGATAGTCAGCACAGCCGCGTCAGTGGCAAAAAGAGAGGATATTACACCTCCGCTGAAGTCATCAAGACCAGGAGTGTCGAGAATATTAATTTTATGGTTGAGAAATTCGGTATAAAGAACAGTTGAGAATATTGAGTTCCCGTTCTCGTGCTCAATTGGTCGGTAATCTGATACCGTATTGTTAGCCTCTACAGTACCCCTTCTTTCAATTATTCCTCCGTTAAAAAGCATTGCTTCAGACAGGGTTGTCTTGCCTGATCCCGAGTTTCCCAATACGGTAATGTTTTTTATCTGGTCCGGCTGGTATGTTTTCATATTCGAACTGATGTTATTATGTTACACTTATTTAAATAATCTGTGATTGGAGGGGACAAAAATAACAATTTTTTAAAAACTGTTTAAGAAACCGCTGAGAATTAAAATATTTTTATTTTCTTTGCACCAGTTTTTTGAAACTCAGGAGTACCGGTTTTTCTTTCGCGGTAAGTTTATAAAAAAATCATCGGGAAAAGTCGGGAAGGAACCTGTTGATAACTTACATTTTTAGTAAGATATTTGGTTTTAAAAAATGTATTTCAGTCTGATTTTACGGTTAGGATCAGTAAACTGGGATGTATGTATAGTGTTGTTATAAAAAAAATTACACCTGTGTTTGCAAATTATTAAATAATAATAATACCTTTGCAGACCATTTTTTTGGAAGAAATTTAATGCTAAAATAAATTGGATATATGCCGACAATTCAGCAGTTAGTCAGGAAAGGCAGGAAGAAACTAGTAGACAAAAGCAAAGCACCTGCCTTGGATTCATGTCCCCAGAGAAGGGGAGTGTGTGTTCGTGTTTATACTACCACACCAAAGAAACCTAATTCTGCGATGAGAAAGGTAGCCAGGGTAAGGCTTACCAACCAGAAAGAAGTTAACGCTTATATTCCCGGGGAAGGACATAATCTCCAGGAACACTCAATAGTGCTCATCAGGGGCGGCAGGGTTAAGGATCTTCCGGGTGTTCGTTATCACCTTATTCGTGGGGCTCTCGATACATCAGGTGTGGATGGTCGTACCCAGAGGAGATCAAAATATGGCGCTAAAAGGCCTAAAAAGTAACAGTTAAAGAGATAAGCTAATGAGAAAGTCGAAACCAAAGAAGAGGATTCTGTTACCGGATCCAAAATTCAAAGATCCGTATGTAACAAGGTTTGTGAATAATCTTATGTATAGTGGAAAAAAGAATCTTGCCTTTAAGATATTTTACGAATCACTTGATATAGTGGGTGATAAATTCAAGAATGAAGGGAAGACACCTCTTGAGATTTTCAAACAGGCGCTTGATAACGTTACTCCCCAGGTTGAGGTTAAAGCAAGGAGGGTCGGAGGAGCAACATTTCAGGTTCCGATGGAAATCAGATCCGACAGGAAGGTAAGTATAAGCATGAAAAATATGATATTGTTTGCCAGGAAAAGGGCAGGCCATTCAATGGCTGAACGTCTTGCTGCTGAGGTAATGGCAGCTTACAAGCTTGAAGGCGGAGCATATAAGAAGAAGGAAGATACTCACAGGATGGCTGAAGCCAATAAGGCTTTTGCTCACTTCAGATTTTAATCAGGAAAGAAGAAATTATAAGTTGCGGAAGGTAATAAGCAGATGGATAAGAACCTGAAATATACCAGAAACATCGGAATCATGGCACACATTGATGCCGGTAAGACCACTACTACAGAGCGTATTCTGTTCTATACCGGTCGTACCCATCGTATGGGCGAGGTACATGATGGTAATGCCCAGATGGACTGGATGGTTCAGGAGCAGGAGAGAGGTATTACAATTACTTCTGCTGCAACTACGACATACTGGAAATACAGGGGAGAGGAATATAAAATTAATATCATTGATACCCCCGGTCATGTTGATTTCACAGTTGAAGTTGAGAGATCATTAAGAGTTCTCGACGGAGCTGTGGCTGTATTCTGTGCAGTGGGGGGAGTGGAACCCCAGTCGGAAACAGTCTGGAGGCAGGCTGATAAATACGTTGTGCCCCGTATCGCTTTTGTTAACAAGATGGACCGTGCAGGTGCTGATTTCTTCAGCGTTGTTCAGCAGATCCATGATAAGCTTGGAGCGAACCCGGTACCTGTTCAGATACCAATAGGTTCTGAAGAAAGCTTCAGGGGTGTGATAGACCTTGTTGAGATGAAGGCTATTATGTATTACCCCGATGAAGCAACTGTAACAAGATATGAAGTAGAGGATATACCTGCCGACATGGTGCCGGATGCTGATGAGTGGAGAGGGAAGCTTGTGGAGGCAGTTGCGGGTGTTGATGATACTCTCCTGGAAAGATATCTTGAAGATCATGAGTCTATTACAGGCGAGGAGTTACTTGTTGCATTAAGAAAAGCCACTGTTGACGGACTTGTTATTCCGGTTACATGCGGGTCGGCTTTTAAGAACAAGGGAGTTCAGAGACTGCTCGATACTATTGTTGCCTTCCTGCCGTCGCCGGTAGATAAAGGTTCCGTTCTCGGTATTGATCCCAGAAATGATGAGGAGATTACAAGGGAACCTGATGATGAGGCACCGCTGGCAGCTCTCGCTTTCAAGATTGCAACGGATCCTTTCGTTGGACGCCTTGCCTTCATGAGGGTATATTCAGGTGTACTTAAGGCCGGCGATACTGTTCTTAATATAAGGACCGGCAAGAGAGAGCGTATAAACCGCCTCTTCCAGATGCATGCCAATAAACAGAATCCCAAAGAGAGTATCTCAGCCGGTGATATATGTGCCGGCGTGGGCTTTAAGGATCTTAAAACAGGAGATACTCTTTGTGCAATAAACAAGCCTATAATGCTTGAGACAATGGAATTTCCCGAGCCTGTTATAGGTATCGCAATAGAGCCCAGGACACAGGCCGACGTTGACAAGCTTTCCATTGCCCTTAACAAGCTGGCCGAAGAAGATCCCACATTCCAGGTAAAAAGTGATCCCGACAGCGGGCAGACAGTGATACATGGTATGGGTGAACTTCATCTTGAGATACTGATAGACAGGCTGAAGCGGGAGTTCAAGGTTGAATGCAACCAGGGAGCACCGCAGGTAGCATACAAGGAAGCTATAACCACTTCCGGTGAATTCCGCGAGGTATTCAAGAAACAGACCGGTGGTCGTGGTAAATTTGCAGATATAGTATTTGAAATGGGGCCGGCCGACGATAATATCAGGGGGCTTCAGTTTATAAATGATGTAACGGGCGGTCATATTCCGAAAGAATATATTCCGTCTGTTGAAAAAGGATTCCGCGAAGCT
>DATFLA010000443.1:0-4584 GCA_035268305.1 Bacteroidales bacterium
CTTATCGACAATGGCTGCATTTGTGTCTGCGAAGGGGCAAATATGCCATGTACACCCGAGGCTGTTAACCTCTTCCATAAAAACGGGCTGCTGTTCGCTCCGGGCAAGGCATCCAATGCAGGTGGTGTGGCTACATCAGGACTGGAGATGACCCAAAACTCGATGAAGCTGCGCTGGAACAAGCAGGAAGTGGATCATCGTCTGCACGAGATCATGTGTAATATCCACGAACAGTGTGTGAAACACGGAAAGACGGAAAACAGTTATGTCGATTACGTCAAAGGTGCTAATATCGCAGGTTTCCTCAAAGTAGCCAACTCGATGCTAGACATGGGTGTGATATAGAAAGCTAAAGGCGAAAGGCAATAAACGTTAGACGATAGGCGCCAGTGATGGGTTTTGTCAGCGTGAGAATGAAGGTGAGAGCAAGAGTTGATTCTTTCTGGTTTTCCTCCTGGGAGGGGCCGGGAGTGGGTTCTTGAAAGACGCAGACGACATACAACACGTCACGGGCGTAAGACATAAGGCACAGGCCGTAAGGCGCAAAACAAATCCGAAGAATTTACTTCTTAATAAACATATATGAAATAAAAGGGCCGGTTATCGGCTCTTTTTTTTATCTTTATATGTCTCAATTCCCGTGCTATGGAACCTGTTACACTTGTCCACAAGATTGCTTTAGGGCTGATACCCCGTATTGGTGACATTAACGCCCGTAAGCTCGTTGCCCACTTTGGAAGTGTTGAAGCCATCTTTCATGAATCGTACAGGAACCTTGTCAAAATACCGGGCATCGGTTCAGGACTGGCGAAATATATCAGCGACAAATCGTATATGGATATAGCTGAGAAAGAGGTGGAATATGTGGAGAAGAAGAAGATCCGTACATTTTTTTATCTCGATGATGACTATCCTTTCAGGCTCAGGCAGTGTGATGATTCCCCCGTGGTATTTTTCTACAGGGGTAACTGCGATCTCAATGCCCAAAGAATATTAAGTGTCATCGGCACAAGGAATGCCACAACCCGAGGGAAAGAGGTATGTGACAAGATAATCTCGGGACTGGCGGCCGGACATCCCGGACTTGTAATAGTAAGCGGACTGGCTTACGGAATTGATATTGCAGCCCACAGGGCGGCCCTTGCAAACAACCTGCCGACATTAGGAGTGCTGGCGCATGGATTTGAAACAACTTATCCATCCGTGCATGCATCAACAGCCATGGCAATGACGGAAAACGGGGGACTTATCACGGATTTTGTTTCAGATGCCCTGCCTGAACGTAATAATTTCATCAAAAGGAACAGGATTATCGCAGGATTATCAGATGCCACCCTTGTAGTCGAATCAGCTATCAGCGGAGGAGCACTGATAACAGCCGATATAGCCTGTTCATATAATCGCGATGTCTTTGCTGTACCAGGCAGACCTGACGACCAGTGGTCAGGTGGATGCAATAACCTTATCAAGACCAATAAGGCGGCTCTTGTTGAGTCATCTGCCGACATTGAATACTTCCTCGACTGGAAGCCGGAAAACAAAACTGTACCAAGGCAGGCAAAACTCTTCGGTAGTATGAGCGACGAGGAAAAAACAATATGTGAGCTACTGTCCAAAAACGGTGAAATGACCATTGACACTATATGCAGAACGATTGGCATTCCCGTACACAGGTTATCATCTATGTTGCTTAATATGGAGTTCAATGGTATTGTCCGGTGCCAGCCGGGGAATCTTTATCACCTTGCCTGAACAATTCTTGAGAAGATGATGCTGCCATGTGAGGAAAAAGGAATAACTTGCTAATAACAAAACATTTAAATTCCACCTAACATGAAAAAGATTACTACAATTTTATCAGTTCTGTTGCTGGTAAGCGGCAGCCTGCTGCAGGCACAGACTCTAGAGGAAATCCTGAAGGAGCATTTTGCAGCTACCGGCCAGGACAGTGTTCTTAAAACACAGACGGAGAAATTTATCGGCAAGATGCTCCAGGGAGGACTTGAAGTCCCTATTATACAAATGGCAAAAAGGCCAGGGAAGGTTCGTTTCCAGGGCACATTCCAGGACCTTACCTTTGTTCAGACCTACGACGGCAACGAGGGATGGAGTCTTAATCCCTTCGCCGGATCAACCGAGCCGCAGCCAATGTCGGAAGATGAACTGAAAGCTATGAAATACCAGTCAGATATGGATGGCATGCTCTGGAACTGGCAGGACAAGGGATACAAGGTAAACTATGAGGGTAAAGATGATATGGAAGGGACACCATGTTATAAAATAAATGTTGAAACACCGCAAGGTGATCTTTTTACATACTACATTGACTCCGATTCCTATATACTTCTGAGAACCCATTCCAGAATAAATGTCATGGGAAATGAAACAGAAGGCGATTCCTACTTCAGCAACTATATGCAGGTTCACGGCATTGCCATACCTGCAAAGATAGAGAACAAGGTAAATGATCAGCTGGCAGGTACAATAATTATCGACTCTGTCCGGCTCAACGTACAACTGCCCGACAGCCTGTTCGGCAAGCCGGGTATTCATTAGTATTTCACTTCACAATTTTAGCAGTGACTTATGAAAGTAATACTATCTTCAATATTCATATCATTGCTGGCAGGTTTCTCTCCCCTTCATGCCCAGATCACTGATCTTACCTTTGGCGACATTGAAGGAAGGCATATAGGTCCCGCCAGGATGAGCGGACGTATCTCCTGCATCGATGCTGTAAATAAAAATCCCTCTGTTGTATGGGTGGGCACCGCAGGAGGCGGAGTCTGGAAATCTGTTAACCAGGGCACATCTTTCAAACCTGTATTCGACGATTACAGCCAGTCTGTGGGCACAATAACAATCGATCAGAATCATCCCGACACGGTGTGGGTGGGAACAGGCGAGGTATGGACCCGTAACAGCGTTTCTGTGGGTACAGGTATTTACAGAACAAATAACGGAGGAGACAAATGGGAATTCATGGGACTGCCAAAGAGTGAGAGGATTGGCAGGATCATAATCGATCCTGTTAACCCCGATATAGTATATGTTGCAGTTACAGGGGCTTTATGGGGCGACAGTGAAGAACGGGGTGTTTATAAAACAACCGACGGTGGTAAGATATGGAACAAAATGTTATACATCAATCCCTCGACAGGATGTGCAGACATGATCCTTGATCCCGGCGACCCTTCAGTCATCTATGCCTCCATGTGGGATTTCAGGCGTAAGGCTTATACTTTCAGATCAGGAGGGCCAGGCAGCGGATTGTATAAATCTACCGACGGCGGTGCTACCTGGATGAAGCTTCAAAAAGGCTTACCGTCCGATACCCTTGGAAGGATAGCCCTGGCTGTGTCAAACAAAGGTCCGGGGTATATCTATGCACTCATAGAATCGAAAAAAACGGCTCTTTACCGCTCTCCCGACAGCGGTAACACCTGGGAGATGTTAAGCGACCAGGCTATGATGGGTGACAGACCATTCTATTTTAGTCTTATAGTTACAGATCCCCTCGATCCCGCCAGGATATACAAACCCGGCACCTCACTCTGGGTAAGCACCGACAGCGGTAAGGTATTCCAGTCAGCCTCGGTTACAGGCGGGAATTATCACAGCGACGTTCATGCCCTGTGGATAAGTCCTGTTGACAATAACCTTATATATCTCGGGACAGACGGAGGAGTCTATATATCAGCCGATAAGGGAAACACATGGCGCTTTGTACGGTGTCTCCCGGTATCGCAGTTCTACCATGTGAGTGTGGACAATGAAGTACCCTATAATGTTTACGGAGGGCTGCAGGATAACGGATCATGGATGGGTCCTTCCTCCAAACCCGGAGGGATACGGAATGAGGATTGGGTAAACATAGGATATGGCGATGGCTTTTATGCCTACAGGGATGCCTCCGATCCTGATATTATCTACTCCCAGTACCAGGGTGGCCGTATAAGCAGGAACAACCTGAGGACCGGCGAGAGTAAATATCTCAAACCATTCCCGGAAGAAGGTATTGCCGATCTTCGTTTTAACTGGAATACACCTGTGGCATTCGGCAGGAAATCAGGCTGGCTTTATATAGGCTCACAATTCCTCTACAGGTCGAAGGATAAGGGAGATACATTCGAGAAAATATCTCCTGACCTTACAACAAATGATCCTGAGCGACAGATGCAGGAAAAATCGGGTGGCCTTACAATAGATAACAGCACAGCAGAAAACAATACAACAATCTACTCAATTTGCGAATCGCCTCTCGATGAGAATGTAATCTGGGCAGGTACGGATGATGGTAATATACAGCTTACAACAGACGGAGGGGTAACATGGACCAGGCTCAATGACAATATCGCCGGTCTGCCCCCGCTGGCATTCATCTCCGGTATTGATGCCGATAACTTCTACAGGCAGGCAGCATGGGTCACTGCCGATGCACACAGGAACGGTGATATGGCTCCTTACGTCTTTTTTACCGGTGATCTTGGTAAAACCTGGACAGCACTTGCAACGGGTGATATCGAAGGCTACTGTCATGTAATCAAACAGGATCCTGTCAACAGGGATCTTGTATTCCTGGGT
>DATFLA010000444.1:0-6949 GCA_035268305.1 Bacteroidales bacterium
GATAGATAACTATCAACTTGTTGTTCCAAGTACCTGGAATGCATCACCGCGTGATGCCAATGGTCAGCGTTCATCATATGAAGCCGCACTTTTGGGAACACCTGTGGATGATCCTGAAAAACCTCTCGAGATTCTCAGGACAATTCACTCTTTCGACCCTTGTATTGCTTGCGCTGTTCATTTATATGATGAAAAAGGAACTTATGTTCATCAAATAAATACTTTCTGATATGAAAGAAGTCCACAAATCAAGAGATATTAATCTGAAGGAAGTGTATGTATGGCAGCTGCCGGTACGTATATATCACTGGACCAATGCAGTATGTATACTCGGACTGGCAATCACGGGTTACCTTATCGGTAATCCCATTGCTGTTCAGCAGTCAACGGAAGCCTCATTTAACTATTGGTTCGGGACTGTACGCTTCATCCACTTCCTGCTGGCCTACGTCTTTTTCTTTAATTTTCTCATCAGGATATACTGGGGATTTGTAGGTAATGAGTATGCCGACTGGAAGAATTTCATTCCCTACAGGAGAAAACAATGGAAAGAGATATTCAGGGTAATAAAGGTAGATGTTCTGCAGATAACAAGTATGAAAATGGACACAATAGGTCATAATTCGCTTGCAAGCCTGACATACTTCATCACATTCCTTGTTTTTATACTGCAGAGCCTTACAGGATTCGGCATGTACGCTGATATGAGTAATTCATGGTTTCCGAAACTGTTTGCATGGATTGTACCACTACTCGGAGGAGACCTTCTTACGAGACAGATACATCATATTCTGATGTGGGTTTTTATTGTTTTTGCCCTTATTCATGTATATCTTGTGTTCTATCACGATTATATTGAACGAAGGGGAGTAACCTCATCGATGATAGGAGGATGGAAATTCATTGAGGAGGAGGATCTCAGGGATAAGAAATAATCAATGGCAAGAGGAAGATCCTTAACTTTCACTGAAACCTAAGGATCTTCCAGCCTTTTTTACCGGCTTCTTTTTCGAGCTTTTTATCCGGATTTACACATACCGGATTCCCGGTAACAGAAAGAACAGGTATATCTGATACCGAATCAGCATAGTACCATGTATTTGCGACTGATGTTCCGTTTTTCCAACAGTACTCCAGGAACCTGGATAATTTCTCCTCACCAAAACAGATCCTGCCTTTCGGATTACCTGTTAATATTTTATCCGAAACCTCAAGATCGGAACAGATAAAATCATCAGCGCCAAGATATGCTGTCATTTGTTCGCAGACACATCTGAGAGCTGATGATAAAATTATTACCCTGTCGCCCCGGGAATGATGAAAAGCTATTTTAGCAGCAGCGTCGCCATAAACTGCCGGGATAAGAATGTTCATGGTAACATCAGCGCATATTTCGTGAAGCGCACTCTCAGGCATGCCCTTTACCCACCTTACGAGATTGTCAATTACATTTGCTTCACTCTTTAAACCTATACTGAAGGAAGCAGACAGGACGATACCGTGAATAACATCTGATGTCCTCATCAGGCCTTTCCTGTATGCCCCCCTGACAAGCTCTCTGCCACTGACAGCTCTGATCACAGTGCGGTCGAGATCGAAAAAGGCAGCCTTGCTTATTTTCGCTGCTGCGTCCTGCATTTAAGTATTATTGTACTGGTTATTTGATATTTATAATCACAAATAACCAGCCATTTTGTTCAGGCGAAAAGTTTAAATTTCTATTTCTCAGAATTACTTACAAAAGCAATACTTTTTCCATCGGGTGACCATGATGGTACATTGATAGTACCCTGGCCGCCATACAGGTAAGCAATAACTCTTGGTTCTCCGCCGTCGACCGGCATGATCCTGAGCATTACACGCTTATAGGCAGGATGACTGTTTTTGTCTATTGTCGCCGGAAAAGAGATCATAACCATCCATTTACCATCGGGAGAAATATGCGGGAACCAGTTATTATAGTTATCGAAGGTCAGTTGTTCCTTATCAGATCCGTCAGCTTTCATCCTCCAAATCTGCATCATACCTGTAAGCTGGCCATTAAAATATATATACTTCCCGTCTGGAGAGTATTCACATCCATCAACATGCTGACCCGGTTTTATATCAGTCATCGCCACTTCATTTTTGCCGTTAACTGAGTTCCTGTAGATATTGTATACACTTTTACCATCCCTGATGGCAACATAGACAAGCTCCTTGTTATTAGGGTTCCAGCCGTGGAAATATGATGGAGTATTTTCTGTAACAAGTTTGGGTTCTCCTCCTTCAAGCGGAAGAACATATACTGACGAACCTCCACCGGGTAATCCTCTTCTCGAGCTGCTTATAGCGAGTAATTTGCCGTTGAAAGAGATTCCATGATCATTATTGAGTGTTGAACAGGAACCGGTATTGAGCTTTTCCAGTTCACCTCCTGTTACAGGAATCTTGTAAAGCAGTCCTCCCATATTGAAGAGAAGTTTCTTTCCATCAGGCATCCAGTTGGGAGCCTCGAAACGGCCATCTTTTTCATATATAACCATTCTTTTCCCATCGGCAACAGTCATTGTCTCAAGTCTGCAACCCAATTCACCATATTTCCCCGCATTATAATCATCAGGTACCGGCTTGTCAATCCTTACATTCCAAAGCTTCACCTCCTCGGTAACATCAGGGTTATGCGAGCAAACGAACGGACCTACAAGGACTTCTTCAGGAAGATTCTTTATTTCATGACCACCAATTACTTCAAGAGGTTTGCCTGCATGAGCGGCCCGCATGATTATTGTATTGCCTTTTCTTTCAACCTGTATTACATTATAGGAAGAGTCGTTCGCAAATAGTTCATCCTGAGGATCTCTCATTTCAGCACCCTGGCTTCCTCTCCACTGCAACACCGTAAGACCGTCTCCATGGAGAGTGGCTGAGATGTGAGGTGACTTCGAATCAGTAGATTCCCGTACCATCCACCCAGTTTTCCTGTGCGGATCGGTCCCCTTTCCAACAAACTCAAAATTGGCTGTTACAATAAAGTCACCCTTTATCTTATTAAAAAGATAATGAAATTCATCCCTGTCGAACCAGATATTATAACCGCTTCCCTTCAGATCATAACTCTGGTCTCTGCTTGTATACGTAGCCGAACCTTTTATTTTAGGATTTCCTATATCGGTATTGTTCTTGAAAATACCAACATTGTTGTCCTGGGCCGTTGCGGCATTGAGGATTAGACTAAACATAAGGATTAATGTGTATTTCATAATAATGATAGTTATAGATTATGTTAATTAAATAATATCCATATCAGACCTGTTTTTAATCCTTCCTGACTTGATAACAATTCAGGACAGGAATAAAGATACATAATTTGAAAAAACGAATATGCTTTAAATCAAAATTTCCTGCAGCAATTTACGGAACATAAGTAATTACCTGTATTACCACGGTACCTGTTTTGATGGCTTCACTTTCAAAAAGCAGGGTAATTGTTGCTGCAAACGAAAAAAACAACTATTTTGGTAAGAAATAACATTATAACAGGATAGTCAAAGCCTGTTATTATCATAAATCCTGTTTCACCAGATGGATACTATCCTTGAAAATATCACAAAATGTGTCGAGGCCGGAAAGATAAACATAACTTCGACCTATCCCCCTGCCATGAAAGGTCTGGAAGGAGCGGATGAACTCACAAAAAAAGCCCTTGATGAAGGTATTACTCCTGATGAGATCCTAGAACATGCACTCATCCCTGCAATGTCGTCAGTAGGTGATAAATATGCCCGAAAAGAAATATTCGTGCCCCAGATGCTTATGTCTGCGAAAGCTATGAACAGTGCAATGGTGCATATCAAACCGTTTTTTCTGTCGGGTGCCGCAAAGAGAAAAGGACGGTTTATTATAGGTACCGTTTCCGGTGATCTTCACGATATTGGGAAAAACCTTGTGGCTATGATGATAGAAGGCGGTGGATGGGAAGTGATCGACCTTGGTGTTGATGCAGGTCCCGATAAATTCATTGAAGCCCTGGACGAGAATCCGGGTGCTGTGGTAGGACTTTCTGCCCTTCTGACAACAACAATGGAGAATATGAAAAATATTGTGGCTGTTATCAGGGATAAACATTATGAAACAAGGATACTTGTTGGGGGAGCGCCTGTAACAACAGAGTATTGCAGCAGGATAGGAGCCGATTTTTATTCTCCTGACCCACAGGGTGCCGTGAGGTACCTTAACAGCCTGATCGAATAAAAGCAAGAATATATGCAGACTGTTCTGAAAGGAAGGACCAGTGAAGTGGTTATAGATACCGGAGGGCCGGTTGTTATTATCGGCGAGTCAATTAACCCGACAAGAAGAAAAAAACTTGTAAGCACCCTGGAGAAAGGTGATTTTAACTACCTGATGGAACTTGCGCAAAACCAGGTGGATGAGATGGCAGATGTGCTTGATGTCAATGTCGGTTTCCCTGGAGTGGATGACGTAAAACTTCTCCCCCGGGTGGTGAAGGCTCTTAATGACAGCTTAGATATTCCTTTATGTATCGATTCACCCGATCCTGCAGCTATTGAGGCAGCTCTCAAAGTGGCTGTGGGAAAGTGTCTGATTAACTCAGTAAATGGCGGAAAGAAATCAATGGATGCCCTCTTTCCTGTTGCAAGGGATTACGGTGCTGCTATTATAGCACTTGCTATGGATGAGGATGGGATACCTTCAGAGCCCGTGAAACGACTTGAAATTGCAGAAAGAATTGCAAGCCGGGCTGTTGCAGCAGGGATAGGCGAAGAGGATATCATTATTGATCCTCTTGCAATGGCTGTTAGCGCAGATCCGCAGGCATGCATGACAACGCTTGAGACAACCAGGCTCATTCGCACTAAGCTGGGTCTTAATATGACAATAGGAGCGAGCAATATCTCTTTCGGATTGCCTGACAGACAGGCCCTGAATGCTGCATTTATTATCCTGGCAATTTATAACGGGGTTACCTGCCCGATTGCGAATCCCTCAGCTGTAACATCTGTTGTAAGGGCAACCGACCTTATTCTTGAGAGAGATGAATACGCTTTCAGGTTTGTTGAACATTACCAGCTTACAAAAGACATTAACAGGGTCTGACCCACAGGGAAAAATGAAAAACATAAACCTGGAAATCGGTTTCAACGAACTCAGCCTTTCAGAGGAAGCAATTATCAACATAATAGGATATTCATCACAGGAAGAGCTCGGTCTTCTTAATAGTCTTGTCCCCGGCCTGATGCGATTGGCAGGAGATGTTTGCAGGATTAAAGCACAGTATAGCATCTTTGATGATATCGGCTTCGAAAATGATACTGCAGAACTTAAGGTAAGAAACGTGATATTCAATCCCGGAAGAATTATTTACGGACAGTTGAAAAAATCCGAATTGATCACCTTATTCCTTTGCACAGCGGGCAGCGAGATAGGCAATGTAAGCAGGCAGGCAATGATTGAACGGGATCTTTTAAAAGGATATGTGCTTGATGTAATAGGAAGCGAAATGGTTGAGGCTGCTGCAGATTTGATGCAGATCGATATAGAGAGGAGTTTTTTTTCATCCGGATATAAAATTTCAAATCGTTATAGCCCGGGTTACTGCGGATGGGATGTGAGCGAACAGGGAAAGTTGTTTGAGCTGATGCCCCGCAATTACTGTGGAATAAAGCTTAATGATTCATCATTGATGGATCCTGTTAAATCAGTAAGCGGTATTATCGGCCTCGGAAGTAAGGTAAAGAAACTTCCCTATACCTGCAGCCTGTGTGATATGACGAATTGTATATACAGGGCAAAAAGAAAATAGTTTGTAGCTCACACTCATTGACAGGGTAAAATATGCAGGTACATGGCCCGATTTTATTATATTTGATCTTTGTGTTAATCTGATGATTTTCTGAGCAACCGCCTGTGAAAATGGCATAGGTTGTGAGTGTAATGCCGGGTTAACCCACTGAAAATAAAAAAATATCCTTAATGTTATTGCTGGGAATAGACCTTGGAAGCTCTTCTGTTAAGGTTTCTGTTATTGACGGAGAATCGGGGAAAAACCTTGTTTCGGCATTTTATCCGGGAGATGAGATGCAAATAATAGCCGTTAAACAGGGATGGGCTGAACAGGATCCAGCCATATGGTGGGAAAACACTAAGAAGGCTGTCGTTGAATGCACCTCAACTCTTGGAGAGCGAAGTAATTCAATAGGAGCAATTGGTATCTCTTACCAGATGCACGGACTGGTGATTACAGACAGTAATAAAAAAGTGCTGAGACCTTCTGTCATATGGTGCGACAGCAGGGCGGTACCATATGGAGATAAAGCCTTCAATGACCTGGGCAGGGAATTTTGTCTTTCTCACCTGTTAAATTCCCCCGGAAACTTCACCGCCTCTAAACTGGCATGGGTAAAGGACCAGGAGAGGAGTCTTTTTGATGCTGCTGAAAAAATTATGCTGCCCGGCGATTATGTTGCAATGCTCCTTACAGGTGAAGCAGCCACCACATACTCGGGTTTGTCCGAAGGTATATTCTGGGATTTTAAAAGAAATGCCCTTTCTTCTGAACTAATAGAATATTTTGGTTTTGACAGGTCCGTTTTTCCTGATGCCGGCCCGTCGTTTGCCGTCAGTGGAAAGCTGATGAAGCACGTAGCCTCAGAGCTTGGCCTTCCTTCAGGTATACCTGTCTCTTACAGGGCCGGTGATCAACCAAACAATGCACTGTCGCTGAATGTTCTTAACCCTGGTGAAGTGGCCGCCACAGCAGGTACATCCGGCGTTATTTATGGCGTCACCGATAAGAGGAAATTTGACCCTTTGTCAAGAGTCAATACCTTCATTCATGTCAATCACAGGTTTGATAATCCAAGACTGGGGGTGCTTCTTTGTATTAACGGAACAGGCATACTGAACTCATGGCTTCGACACAACATGGCTGCTGGCTCCACTTACG
>DATFLA010000445.1:0-3446 GCA_035268305.1 Bacteroidales bacterium
ATTGCATTATAACATACATGTTAAGATAATAATCCTTAACAATAATTATCTCGGAATGGTACGACAGTGGCAGGATATGTTCAATGAAAAGAGATATGCCTCAACAGAACTGGTAAATCCCGATTTTGGTATGGTAGCCAGGGCTTTCGGCATCCCTTCAAGAAGCGTAACTGAAAGAAAAGATCTCAGGGATGCCATTGAAGAAATGCTCGCCTATGACGGACCGTATCTGCTCAATATCTCTGTTGAGAAAGAAGGTAATGTCTTCCCAATGGTTGAGCCCGGATCTTCTGTATCAGAAATAAGGCTTACTTACTGATTAGCTGAGAAACAGGGTTAACAGTTTTAAACGGTTCAGAAATATAAAAGAAAAAAATATAGAAAAATGAAACAGGAATTTACGATATCTCTTTTTACTGAAGATCATATAGGTATTCTTGGTCAGATAACAATAATCCTGACCCGCAGGCAAATAAATATCGACAGTATAACAGCATCCGAATCTGCCGTCAAGGGTGTTCAGCTGCTTACTATAGTGGTACGAACTTCCGCCGAAATGATACAGAAAGTTGCCAGGCAGATGGAAAAGCTTGTTGATGTCCTTAAAGTATTTGTACACACCTGCGACCAGATAATCTACCAGGAAATAGCTCTTTTCAAGGTTACAACAAAAGGCCTTATGTCGGGAAACATTATTGACCACGTTGTACGTACTCACCATGCCCGTATTCTCGAGGTATCGCCAGAGTACATTGTCCTGGAGAAGACAGGACATAAGAATGAGATCACCGAAATGCTTGACAGGCTTGAACCCTATGGCGTGCTGCAATTTGCAAGATCCGGACGTGTGGCAATCACAAAACAGGTTAAGGAACTTAATGCTTACCTGCAAGATATGGATGAAGCCAACAGGTTAAAGGCAGACTCACTTGAAGTAATGAATTAGTAATCACATATTAAATATTTAAGATCATGGCAAAAATCGATTTTGGCGGCGTTGTTGAGAATGTTGTAACAAGGGAAGAGTTTCCACTTTCCAAAGCCCGCGAAGTTTTAAAGAATGAAGTAATTGCTGTTATTGGTTATGGTGTACAGGGACCTGCCCAGGCACTCAACATGAAGGATAACGGCATAAATGTCATAATTGGTCAGGCTCCTGAATTCAAAGCCGACTGGGATAAGGCAGTTGCCGACGGATTTGTACCGGGTGAAACACTGTTCCCTGTAGAAGAAGCCGCTGAAAAAGGTACAATAATTCAATATCTTGTTTCAGATGCAGCACAGAGGATACTCTGGCCAAAAATTAAGCCCTGTCTTAAAAAAGGTGATGCCCTCTATTTCTCTCATGGCTTTTCAATAACATACAAAGAGCATACTGGTGTTATACCTCCTGAAGATATTGATGTTATTCTTGTAGCTCCAAAGGGATCGGGCACAAGCGTTAGAAGGAATTTCCTTGCAGGTGCAGGTATCAACAGCAGCTACAGTGTCTTCCAGGATGCAACAGGAAGGGCAGAGGAACGTACACTGGCTCTCGGTATTGCAATTGGGTCAGGTTATCTTTTCCCGACTACCTTCGAACAGGAAGTGTACAGCGATCTTACAGGGGAACGTGGTGTTCTGATGGGAGCCCTTGCCGGTATCATGGATGCACAGTACCAGGTTCTCAGGTCTAACGGGCACAGTCCTTCAGAAGCATTTAACGAGACTGTGGAAGAACTGACACAGAGCCTCATACGTCTTGTCGATGAAAATGGCATGGACTGGATGTATGCTAACTGCAGCGCAACAGCTCAGCGCGGGGCACTCGACTGGCGTCCAAAATTCAGGGATGCTACCCTGCCCGTCTTCAATGAACTGTATAACAGGGTTAAATCAGGTGAAGAATGTGTAAGGGTTCTTGAGTCAACAGGAGCTCCCAACTATAAGGCGATGCTCGACAAGGAACTCAATGAGCTTGGAAACTCAGAGCTCTGGAGAGCCGGAGCAGCTGTCAGGAAACTTAGGCCAATAAAAGAGTAATTAACATCTTTAAAACATTTTCAAATAATGGACGAAAAGGTAATTATTTTCGATACCACCCTTAGGGATGGGGAGCAGGTACCCGGGTGCCAGTTAAATACTATTGAGAAAATTGAAGTGGCACAGGCCCTTGAAGCTCTGGGAGTAGACATTATAGAAGCCGGATTCCCTGTTTCCAGTCCCGGTGACTTTAATTCCGTAGTAGAGATTTCAAAGGCAGTATCCAACCCGGTGATATGTGCACTCACCAGGGCTGTAAAAAAAGATATCGAAGCTGCTGCTGAAGCTCTTCAGTTTGCAAAAAGAAAGAGGATACACACCGGTATCGGAACATCCTCCTTTCATATAAAATATAAAATTAAGACAACTCCCGAGGAAATACTCAGAAGAGCTGCCGATGCTGTAAAATATGCGAAGAAGTTTGTTGAAGATGTTGAGTTTTATGCAGAAGATGCCGGGAGAAGCGAAAACGAATACCTCGCCAGGGTAATTGAAGCAGTTATAAAAGCCGGGGCAACAGTAGTCAATATTCCTGATACTACAGGTTACTGCCTTCCCGAGGAATACGGGGAAAAGATAAAATACCTCAGGGAGAATGTTCCAAATATCGACAAGGCAATTATATCAACACACTGCCATAACGACCTTGGTATGGCAACAGCAAATACTATGATGGGAGTCCTTAACGGGGCAAGGCAGGTTGAAGTGACAATTAACGGTATCGGAGAACGTGCCGGCAATACCTCTCTTGAAGAAATAGCCATGATCATCAAGAGTCACCACGGCCTTAACCTCAGAACCGACATCAATTCAAAGCTGATTTACAGTACCAGCAGGCTTGTATCAACTCTTATGAGCATGCCTGTACAGGCCAATAAGGCCATAGTAGGAAGGAATGCCTTTGCTCACTCATCAGGAATACACCAGGACGGTGTGCTAAAAAACAGGGAAAATTACGAGATAATAGATCCTGTAGAGGTTGGTGTCAAAGAGTCATCAATAATACTTACGGCACGCAGCGGAAGAGCTGCTCTCAACCACAGGCTTGAGATACTTGGCTTTACCTTCAGCAAGGAAGAGATAGATGATATCTATCACAGGTTTCTTGCGATGGCTGATAAAAAGAAAGAGATTAATGACGACGACATAAGGGTACTGGCAGGGGTTGTCTTCCAGGGAGAAAATCTGCTCAAACTGGAACACCTCCAGGTGACATGCGGTAAATCAATGATACCTGTTGCCACGGTAGGCATGAAAGTCAATGGTGAGACACATTTCTCAACAGCCTCAGGCAACGGGCCCATCGACGCTTCCTTCACTGCAGTAAAACAGCTTATCAGCAAAACAGTTCACCTCGAGGAATTCCTGATACAGGCTATAACAAAAGGAAGTGATGACCTTGGAAAGGTGCATGTACAGGTGGA
>DATFLA010000446.1:0-4825 GCA_035268305.1 Bacteroidales bacterium
GGACCGGCAATAGAATATATTTTGAGTAGTATTTCAGGTTTAAGGTAAATTCCTGCGCTTGCATTCATATTAATTTGAGGTGGCTGAAAATTAATATCCTTCTCAAAAGTTTTATAAGGTGACCAGCCTTGGTCTTTAAAATATGAAATGCCAGCATTAAATGACATACTCTGATTAATTCCGGTAGTTATGGATGCTTTAGCAGAACCATCAATACCGGCGTAAATATTTAGCTGTGGAGTAAATACTACCGGGACTACACCTACGAAAACTGTAATAGGAGTAAACCTAATAGTGGCAAGCTTTGCTTCTTTCTCAAATTTGTACTGCATGCCGGCAATGAGTTGCAAATTAAGATCCTCACCTGATTCAAATCCAAAATTAACTTCTTTTAATCCTTCTTTTAGTCCTATAATAATTTTTGCTTTCAATTTCCAATCACAACTAAATTTCCCTACAAGTTTTATCTGATCGTTGGTTGTTTGAGGATTGCTGTCATCATCATAGAGCACAGTATTAATATTCCAATCAAATTGAGTTTGCGTATTGCCTTTAATATTTTCAGAACTAATTTTTACTCCTTTATAATAATAGTCTATACTACTAACCTGAGTCATAGATAATGGCTTTTCAAATTCGATTGATCCCTGCTGAACCACTTCAGTAAGTGAAACTGGTTCAGTTTGAACTTTAATCTCATTGTTAGTCGTGCTAACACTTTTTACTTTGCGAAGAAGTCCTTCTCCAGCAGAGGAAACAATAATATCTCCGGATCTAATTTGTTGTGTTGAAGTAATATCTTTAGAAAATGTTATTGTGTAATTAGAAGAGTCAAGTGATATAAATTGATTATTCCAAGTCTCGTTGCTAACTACTTTTACTTCCTTTGCAATGACGATGCCATCAGAAGTACTTGATGTTTCATCTTTCTTACACTGTGTAAACGTAAAGAATACACATAACAGGAATAAAAATAACTTTATGTGAAATTTAGGGAATATAATATACATATCTTACAGGTTAGGTTTCTATAAAAATATGATTTTTTATGTTTTTATAATGTGCCATTTTTGCTCAGATGCCTATAATGTATAAATAGCCCCTATTAATGTATAAAGGCATAAACTTCATCCAGGATTAAATGCAATGCTGACAAAAAATACCGATCTTACTTGCTTCGTTACTATTTAATTACATTATTATCCGAATAATCGTTTTCTGTCTCCCTTTTTTACTTTTTATAATTAGTGTTAAATTAAATTCAAGTCCCCATTTGCAATCCTGGGAAAGTCAACTTAATGCAGCTTAGTTTATTTATGTCCGGGTATTTTTGTTTAACTTGTAGAGGCTGGTGAAAGTTAATATTCAGTTATTAGCAAAAAAATAATACCATGAAAAAAGAAAATCTTGTGAAAGTATTTGGAGGAAAGGAAGCCCTGGCATTGCTTTTGAAAGGGAGGTTATATGAAATTGGAGTTGAATCAATAATTAAAAATGATGCAATGGATGCTTTTCTGGGTACCAGTCCGGGTACTGTCGACCTGTATATTGCTGGGGCAGACATTGAGAAAGCAAAAGATATAATACAGGATGTAATTGATAATATGTGATATGCTCCGGGCATTATGATATTGCTCCTCCACAGGGATTCCAGGTTCCGCAGCAAGAGCCGGGTGGTAAAATGGTACCGCTCCGGATAAAGATAGTCCGGGTAGTAAATTACAGGAGCAATTTAAATTATTTCAATCCGGCAACAGCAGCATAAACCTCCTCAAGCTTTTCATTCCTGATATGGTTTTGTTCTTTGATCTCATCAGGATACAAAAACCCTTTGTTAAGATCAGCAAAACGGTCATTGAGGCTTTTCGATTCATCCAGGAGCCTTTTCAGCTCAGGCAGGATAATTTTTGCAGTTTCACGATTATAACGATTCGATTCATATACTGATTCTATCTTCATAAAATCGAGGTAATACAAACGCAGATCAAGCATCAGTCGCAGGTGTTCGAATTCCTTCATATGTGCCCCGGGGGCCAGTGAAGCCATAAGCTCCTCAGCATGACTTACACTCCTGCTGATCCTTTCAAGATCTGCAGTATCACCCGGAGTAACCTGTTCAGGGGAAGCACACAGTATATCCCACAGCTTCTCCCCTTCTGCAGCTGTAAGGCCAAAACGCTCACGGGCATATTTAACTACAAAGGCTTTCGGATCAAGCGGAACATCCTGCCTCAACGATTGAGCATAGGCGGCAACCAGTATCCTGAAACCCGACAAGGGATATACATTGCGGATTGCATGCAGCTTTATGACCTCATTATCCGTATCCCAGGTATATCCATACTCACCTGATGTCGACCATGAAGTCAT
Source organism: Bacteroidales bacterium (assembly GCA_035268305.1). Classification (GTDB taxonomy): domain Bacteria; phylum Bacteroidota; class Bacteroidia; order Bacteroidales; family VadinHA17; genus LD21. The sequence continues at coordinate 2,371 of DATFLA010000446.1, forward strand.
CACTATACCCTTGTATCCTGCTTTCCTGGCATAGGGAATAAAATCGCGCTGGTTATTAAAGTGTTTCTGCCAGTCGGTTAGGTACCAGTTATCGGGATGACTCCGGATAGAAGGAGATCCCCAGAAGGTAAGTCCCTTCGTAAGCAGCTTCCCGATATCACCAAAATGATTTATTTTCCATCCATAGTTCCAGTCAACATAAATCGTTTCCTTCGGAAGCCTGTCAACCACTTCAGGGTATTGCAACACAATGTCGGACCATAGTACAGGTATCTTCCCCATCCCTGTCACAATATTGCATATCATCACAAGATAATCGGCAAACAGCTTCGATTTACCTTCCTTTGCGGCCTTTTCGGAACAGACAGGGCAATACCCCAGCAAGCGTGTTTCATCTCCCCCTATGTGGATATATTTCGATTTATGAAGTGAGGCAATATCGGCAAAGAGGTCTGTAAACAGTTTCCTGTCTTCTTCTGTTTTTGAGGGGCATACCTGCGACAGATCCTTATCCGATTCCCGCAGATCGCGGTACCTGTCGTGCTGCAGTATGTATTCCACATGACCGAAACATTGCTGCAGGGGTATCACCTCAATACCGAGGCTGTCGCAATAAGCAACAAAATCCTTTATCTCCTGCCGTGAATAGGCATATTTATTCGAGATTGTTGCATGTTTTTCATAAGGGAAAGAACCCTCCCACTCCATCACAAGTGTATTAATTCCGAAATCTGCCAGTTCCTTTGCAAAGCTTCTCAATGCAGGCATTGTCATTACCTGTATACGGAGATCGATGTGAAAGCCACGGACAGGGAAACTGTTAAACGACTCATGTTCCGGGTCCTGTACAACTGGTGCACCATATGTCACTGGGTTCAGCACTGAAAGAAATAAAAAAAGCAATACAAACGGCAGTGCAATTAATGATTTTCTGTATAACTTCATATGTGTAAGTTGTTAAGCTTTAAACAAATTAAATATATGGATTATCCACGGAATATTTATATACAGGTATGATCATTAAAAATACAGATTTTTTTGGTCCGTCAGATATTACATCTTCTATATTATTTCTTACTGTCTCTTCACATATGAGGCTGTACCAAAAATTAAAAAAAGTCTTAACCGCAAATAATGCAAAGCGCTGAAATCACAAAAAGTCTATTTTTAAGTTTCCCCCTTTTCGATTTGCGGCTTCCCAATACATCCACCCGACCGAACATCCTTCCACCAGGCTCTGCGGTTAAGATTTTTTACTTTTAAAACTGCCAGTAAAAATATACTGGTTGCATACAATACCGGTTTACTTAACAATATGGAACTCTACAGGCAGTTGCCCGGAATTGATCAATGCCGCAACATAGTTCCCAAAACTCTCTGAAAAACGACCCGATATTTCAATCATACCTCCCTCAATAACTGATCTTACAGTGGGGTAAGAAAGGACATTATCATCGAGTACAATGGCAATGGATTTTCCAATATCGCGCCTGGTTGTTTCGGCCCAGCTTACCGCTGCCCTGTCTGTCAGACTGATAAGGATCCTGTCTTCCTTATACTCCGAATTTGCAATATCCGAACTTTTTATCACAGGATTACCTGTTGTTTTGAGAGGTAATAAACATGTCCTTGTGCTCTCAGGATTCTGTGTCCAGGCAAACCGGCACTTATTGCCTGTGTCAAGTTTCCTCAGGTAGGAGTTGATCCTCTCCCTTTCTCCGGGCTGTACGCAGCCCAGCCTGCCGCTTAAATTATCAGTATTATCTGTATTCATCATGGAGAAAATTGTGTTGTTACCGCCAAGCAGGTCAAGCATCTCCTTATGATCAAATACTTCATAGAATGCTATTATTCCTTTGTGTGTCATAAGGTCCTGAATCATATTAATATCGGCTGATGCCGGAAAAACAACTTCGAGCAGATCTTTTCCGGGCACAACCATGACGTGAGCATCGTGTGTTTTCAGGTAGAGATTCAGCCTCTTACTGAGGATCGGTGCAGAGTTATTAATGGCTGCCGGTGATACATTGTTTCCCGAAGCCTTTAAATAGAAATGGTTCGTTTTTTCTGTTCTGCCTGTAAAGACAGGAGCTATACTTCCTAATAACAGTATGGCTATCAGTGAATATAATATTGTTTTCATTTATATCTGTTTTAAGTTAAAAAATAACAAAGTATCCCTGCCGTGAACGACGGGAAGTAAAAATTCAGAAGGGTTATCTAACTTAAAACAGGAGGATCCCCGGGGCTGCATAACCTGGGACAACAGAGCAAATCAATTAATGGGATACGGGCAATACTGTGTTGTACTCCCTCAAGGGAAACAATAGCAAGTACTGTTTTCCTGCTGTCGCTTGTAATCTTTAAATTCCTGTAGTTCACATGCGGGAAATCCCTGTTAAGCGCATCAACCAGGAATCTCTGAAGGGATGATAAACCGGGATTTGTAACAGGA
>DATFLA010000447.1:0-6024 GCA_035268305.1 Bacteroidales bacterium
AGTGTTTTATTGTTTTCATTTTTTTCGTACATTTGGCATCTCTTTTATGGGGGTTTAGCTCAGTTGGCTAGAGCGTGTGACTGGCAGTCACAAGGTCAGGGGTTCGATTCCCCTAATCTCCACCTCCGCCCTCCCTCGCTAAAGCGACGGAGGGCTATTTCCACATTGCTGCTTCACAATAAAGGCCGGGACAAATCACCATTAATTACAGAGGAACAGAATTATACTACGGAGCTTCCAAAACCGGTACTGACAAACACCCATAATATGAAATGATGAATATGAGCCTTAACGGCTCAAAGGATTTTATTCAGTAATCATCAACCGGATGAAACAGAAAATACAGCTTCAGGTTAAACCTTCAAAACAAATCCTTTATTTTGTTTAATTGTTCCTTTTTTCATGGCATCCAGAAATGACGATCGCAGCTTTTCACTCATCAGAGCCCTTTTCACCGGGGAGAGTTTAAGAAATCCACCTACTACTCCTTTCATCATCTTCTGGGTTATTTTTTCCGGATTTCCAAAAATCTGATGTTGAAGAGTGCCGCGCTCAAGGCATTGTAAAATGATTCTCTCAAAAGTTGTATCCGGATGAATAACTCTCTCTTTCCGTTTGACTAATTTAAGAGAACCTGTTTTTATACACTGCAAGGAACATACTCCGCACCCGATGCAAATCCCTGTATTTATTTTCGCTATTTTCCTTTTACCTGTCCCATCTTCTCCTGCTGGAATCATTTCGATAGCATTTACCGGACAAGCTTTCGCACATTTACTACACCCGTCACAAGTATCATTATTGACACCTGCAATAAAACTGGAAGTAACAACTGCGTTCGGATAGCCAAACCTGGTAAGACCAAGCAGTACATTGCAGCAACAGCCACAGCACTGGCATAAAAAGGAAACATTATTCTTAACATTATCACAACTAAACACCAGTCCCATTTCCCTTGATCTTGCAATACTTTCGAGAACCTGGCTCCTTGTTGCAGCTTTTGCAAAGTTGTGCTTTACCATATAATCTGTCGACTTTCCGAATGTTATACAGGTATCCAGCGGTACTTCACATTTCTTTTCTCCTGAATGCAGCTTCTCATGACGGCAGGAACATAAACCAACAGCAAACTTCTGGTTTGATTCGACTAATGCCGTAGCCTTTTCATAATCCAGTACTTCAGTATAATCTGTTTCAAGTATTGTGCCTTCGTGAGGCAAGGTTCTGAGAGGCGATATCTGCTGGCCTGATCCAAAATTGACCTTAACAGATTTTTCATCGTTCATATATTCAGAAAAGAGTTTTGCCAGTTTTTTTGAATCGACATCAGGGCCTGTCCTCATCATAGTAAACTCAAAAATGCCTACAAACATAGGTGAGGGCATATAAAAATATCTGTCTCCTATCCATAAATCCATTACAAGCCCTTTATTACACAGGCTATCCAGGATGGAACTTAATTTGCTTTTTTCAATTCCTGCAGATCTGGCTATTTCATCTGAAGGAGACAGAGAATATGGCATACCTGCAACCAGTTGAGCTTCTTCAGGGGAATATAACTCCTTCAGTATATTATAAAGTGTCTTATTTTTATTGACCCTTACAGAAAGATTATCAAGTTTATCCCCAAGGCTTTTGTAAATATCTTTTCCGACTAAATGTCCCATATCATTTAAATATTTGTTACACTCAGGATATTAAAAGAAATATTTAGCTATAACGCTCATCATAAACATTATAAATCAACTTATTATGTAAATTTACATTTACAATTACCCTTTGTCAAATTTATTATAAAGGGAAGATCCCAAACCGGGATTCCAAAGAAGAAAGGACAGTCTGGTCCCCGTGGATTATTGGTGGTCATCCAGTGGTCATCAATTACCAAGAATAAAGTCCGAAGTCACAATGACTTTAAATGACCGACGAAAGCCCAATGATAATGGATTATACAAATACTCACCCCGGCACCTAGAGATACTCCACAATTTCGTCAAGCGACTTTCTTTCCCTTCTGGCAGGTTTTTGATATCCATCCTCAGGAAAGCCCAGTGGTGTAATGGAATAGACAATATGGTTATCATCCAGCCCGAGTACCTCTCCCAGTATCTTAGGATCAAAGGCTGCTATCCAGCAGGTTCCTACGCCTTCATCTGTTGCTGCCAGTATTATATGTGTCATGGCAATTGCCAGGTCAGTTTCAAGTGAATTATAACCGTCATATCTGCGTACCCAGGCATGATCCTTTTCGCCGGCAATAACCAGGATAAGCGGAGCATTTGCAAACCATTCCCTCTTATAACATTTATGTATCTTTTCCAGCATCACAGGTGAAGATATAACAAGAAATCTCCAGGGCTGCAAGTTGTTTGCAGATGGTGCCACCCGACCTGCATCCAGTATCCTTGTAAGAGTATCATGGGGTACCGGTTTAGACGGATCATAATTGCGTACACTTTCGCGAAGCCTTATTAATTCTGAATATTCCATTTGGTATGTTTTTGTTTTTATCTGACCAAATTTAATGATTTTGAAATGAAATAAAGGTCCTGTTTCAGCCCCTGTAAATGCAACTGACCAATATTTTTTATATAAAAATTCCCTTTAGTATTTACAATTCCTTGCAATAATCATTTTACATTTAATTATGCAATAAATTAAATATGTTAGAGGAAATATATAAATAACCAATTAATCAACTGTTCCCGGGAGCTTGTTCAGGCTAAGGTAATCAGTAGTCAAAAATTAAACTGTTATTTTTGTTCATGTTTTATAAAGTTTTCAGTCCCCCTCCATTCTTAAAACCCTTCATTCATTCGATTCAGGTTATGGAAGTAAGCAAATCGGTAAATTCCGGCGGGCACAAGATAGTGCCTTATGGCTTTGCCGGTCTTATAATGCATTATAAGGATCCCTGTCTTCAAACAGACAGGGTAAACGGCACAAGGCTGCTCCCCAGGATATTTATTGCCGGACTTACCGATCAGCCGGTTATAATTGAAGGGCTTGGTAATATAGGCACCATAGCAGTTAATTTTTATCCTTCTGGACTTTACCACTTTCTTAAAACTCCCTCACATGAGCTTATAAATGTAAGCGTTGATGCATGTCATCTGCTGGGGCCGGGAACAGAACGTCTCATTGATGATATACAGTCTATTACAGATATTATAAACAAGGTAAAAAGGGTAAATCATTTCCTTGTGGAGAGATTTACATATTCAGTTATCAGGAGGAATATGCAGATTGAATATGCTCAAAAAAAAATTATAAGCAGCGGTGGTGATGTTAACATAACTGACCTGGCTGCTAGTGCCGGGATAAGTTTATCATCCCTTGAACGAAATTTCAGGAAACAGACTGGCTTCACTCCAAAATATTATGCCAAAATAATGAGGTTCAACCACGTTTTCCGCTTATTACAGTCAGGCAAAAGTACCTCATGGCAGGACATTGTTTATGAATGCGGGTATTACGACCAGGCTCACCTGATAAGGGAGTTTTCCACTTTTACAGGAGAGACTCCGGGTGAGTTCTTTTCAAACACTCATTTATCTGTTAGTTTTTATTCCGGGAAACATGCCAATCTTTAAATAGTCTGAATAAGTAAATGCCGATTTTTTACAATTTTCGGTTTTACTGTCTTCTTATCTTGCGGACCTTTCATTGTTTAACCTAATCATTTCACTATGATGTTAATAAAACGTATAACTTTTTTAGCATTTATCCTTCTTGCTCTTATTGGCTGCGAGGATCAGACAAAGAATAACACGAGCGGACTTGAAGCGTGTTTCACGACATCGCCTGATGTTCTGTATGCCGGGACAAGTGTATCGTTCAGTTCATCATGTTCCAAAGCAGCCCAGTCTTATTACTGGGATTTCGGAGATGGAACTCATTCCACTGATGTGAATCCTGATCATGTGTATGCCGATGCAGGAACCTACGATGTTGTACTGGGTGTAACAGATGCAGACGGGAATACTGCCTCAACGACCTCCGGCATAACCGTGGAGGCTTCTCTAGTAACTGAACATTCCGGTGTAATAGACGCCGATGAAGTTTGGGATGAAGGAATCCATCTTATAACAAGCTCAGTATATGTCGAAGGAGCTGTCCTTACAATCAAACCGGGAGCTGTTGTGAGATTTAAGGAAGGCACATCACTAATAATTGGCCAGGGTTATGATAATTCCGGTCTTAAAGCAGACGGAACAGCCGATAAGCCCATCACTTTCACATCTGATTCAGATGTTCCGACACCGGGAGACTGGGATATGATCAATTTAGATGACGGAACAATGACCACTTCCAGCCTTACATATTGCCTGATAAGTTACGGAGGAGGATACAGCAGCTCAAGTGCGATGATCAACTTAGGCTCTACCTCTGTAACAATTGAAAACTGTAACATCAGCTACAGTTCTTCCTCTGGTATTAATGTAGACGGAACCGGGTATTTCGAATCATTCACAAATAACAGCATAGCCAATTGTGACAACTCCTCAATAAGGGTATTCCCCGATGCCGTATCGTCTATTGGGACAAACAACGATATTGCTCCCGGACAGGATATAGCAATCAAAAGCGGTGATTTTGATCTTGACAACGCAACATGGTTGAATCATGGTGTTAAATATATTGTCGAAGGTGACATTTATATTGGAAATGAAACGGGATCAACCCTGACTCTATCGCCCGGAGTTACTCTTGCCCTGGAATCAAATACAAGCATTTTGGTTGCTTATTCTTCAAGTTCTGCTGCTACTCTTATTGCAGCAGGTACCGAAACAGAACCCATTGTAATAACTTCGGCCTGGACAAACAAGGCGCCGGGCAGCTGGTACCGGATCGGTTTCTATAATGGTACAAGCCCCAATACTACCCTTAAATATTGTAATATTGAATATGGTGGTGGTTACAGTTCATCAGAAGGAATGGTTGTAGTAGATAACTGTTCCATATCAATGGAGAACTGCGAAGTCAGCTACTCCGACAGTTACGGAATAAGAGCAGGCATCAAGGGATTATTCAGCTCATTCACCAACAACCACCTGCACGATAATAATAATTTTGCAATGAGTGTCTTTTCCAACAATGTACATACAATAGGAACGGGTAACAATATAGAAAGTACAATGGGTATTAAGGTGAATGGTGATAATTACGATCGTGCAGATGAGACCTGGCATAAACAAACATGCCCTTATGTAATAACAAGTACTATTTATGTCCAGAGTCCGACAACTGCCAAACTTACAATAGAGGCAGGTACAACAATAAAACTGGAACAGCAGGGTGCATTCAGAGTGGGTTACAGCACAAACCAGTATGGAGTACTTGTGGCAAACGGTACATCAACAGACAGGATCACTTTTACAACAAGTGCATCCGTGGGAAGTGAATCTCCCGGGCAGTGGGAGGGTATCTTCTTCGACGACGGCACAGCCAATGGTTCAGTACTTAACTATTGCGATTTCTCATACGGAGGCGGGTATTCATCACAATCGGGACTGGTTTCATGCCTGCAGACACCTGATGGCATACCTTCTATTACAAACTGCAGTTTTTCATATTCCGAAGCATGGGGATTATGGCTTGGGACAGGAGTCAATCCTGTTCTTGATCAGAATACCTATTCCAACAACTCACTTGGTGATGTTAAAATAAATTAGATTTTTACCTGTATTTTTAAATAAGCAGATTTTTAGAAGAGCCGGGCCTGTATATCAGTGTCCGGCTCTTTTTTACGTCAGCACTAATCTTTGCGACCGGGTTTTTTTTTGTGTTTAACAAACCCGCTTCTTTTAGCCGATCCCCATCCTTTTTTACCTCTGAGAGCTTCAATATTCCCCCTTACAGCAAAATATGTATGCATGGGATAGAAGAAAGGCTCCACAAGGGCCGCTCCGAATAACTTAAGGACATCTCTTTTTTTCTTGTATTTATGAAAGGTAACCTCTTCAAAAAGCACGGCCCAGGTCGACAGGGAGACGGCAAAAGTATATACAAAAAGGAACAGCA
>DATFLA010000448.1:0-10923 GCA_035268305.1 Bacteroidales bacterium
CAAACCAAAAAAACTGATCATATGAAATCTCAGACATCCAGAAGAAAATTCATCAGGAACCTGGGCGGTACAGCTGTATTGTTGTCGGTCGGGTCATTATCCTCTTTTTCACGCGACCTTATGGAGGAACATATTATTGCCTACGACAGGAAATTTTCTGCCAATGACACAATAAGGATTGCCGGTATCGGCATGGGTATAATGGGGAACCAGGATATAGACACAGCCCTTAAGGTTCCTGGAGTTGAAATTGTTGCAGCATGCGATCTTTATACGGGAAGACTTGCACGGGTTAAAGAAAAATACGGGAAAGATGTATTTACAACACAGGACTACAGGGAGATCCTTAACAGGAAAGATATAGATGCTGTTGTTATTGCAACAAGTGACAACTGGCATTCACGGATAGCTACAGACGCTATGAATGCCGGGAAAGCTGTTTATTGTGAGAAGCCGATGGTACACCTGGTGGAAGAGGGCCCCGGTGTTATTGAGACTCACAATAAGACAAAAAAGACTATGCAGGTGGGAAGCCAGAGAGTCAGCAGCATAGTGTATCAGAAAGCAAAAGAACTTTATAAATCAGGTGCTATTGGCAAGCTCAATTCAATAGAGGCATCATTCGACAGGCAGGATGCCCTGGGGGCATGGGAATATACAATGCCTACTGACGGATCTCCAAAGACTGTCGACTGGGATAAATACATCCAGGGGATGCCTCAAATGCCCTGGGATCCCAAAAAATTCTTCTGGTGGAGAAATTACCGCGACTTTGGTACGGGAGTAGCAGGAGACCTTTTTGTACACCTTCTTTCAGGAATCCATCTTGTTACCGATTCAAAAGGCCCCGATTCAATATACGCAACAGGGCAGATCGCTTACTGGAAAGACGGCAGGGACGTACCTGATATAATGATTGCAGCTCTCAATTACCCGGAGACAAAAGAGCATCCAAGTTTCCAGGTTGCCCTGCGAGTTAATTTCATCAGCGGCAACGGGGAGAAGTCGACAACTAAGTTTATTGGAAGTGAAGGAGTTATTGAGATGGGTGGTAATGGGTTTGTTATTAAACACAGTATTATGTCGAAGGCTCCCGGTATAGGTGGCTGGGATGCCCTGACAACATACCCGGAAGCTATGCAGAAAGAACTTCTCAGGCAATATAATGAGAAGTATTCAAAAGCCGACCAGGAAAGACCAAAGAAACCTGACACAAGGTATACAGCCCCGGAAGGGTACGATGAGCACCTGGAACACTTTTTAAATTTCTTTGATGGGGTAAGGAATAATAAACCTGTTGTTGAAGACCCGGTATTCGGGTACAGGGCATGTGCTCCCTGCCTTGCATGTAACGACAGCTATTTCCAGAAGAAAATAATTAAGTGGGATCCTGTTAATATGAAGTTGGTTTAAGGGACCGATATAAAGTTTCTTAAACTTATTTAATAAGGTTATTCTTATTATTTACCCATGATAATCCAAACGGAGTCCTGGATTTAATTCTAAATATAAAAAAATTGGAGGTGCTATTTATGAAAAACAATCTTACGAGAAGAAAATTTGTTAAAACCGGAGCCATGGTAACAGGAGGCTTACTGGCATCACGATCCATTCATCTGGAAGCAAAACCTTATGCCACTCCCTCTAAGAAGGTCGCTCCAAGCGACAGGCTTAGGTTTGGGATAATAGGTGTAGGGATGGAAGGATCTGGCCTTCTCTCGGGTGCTATTACACTGCCTGGTATTGAATGTGTTGCAGCAGCTGATCTTTATGACGGAAGGCATACACTCGCTAAAGAGATAACAAACAATCCCAATCTTTACACAACACGCAGTTACCAGGAGTTACTCGATCGAAAAGATATAGACTGCATAATCGCCGCAGTGCCCGATCATTGGCATAAAAGGGTTGTCGTGGATGCATGCAATGCGGGCAAGGATATTTATTGTGAGAAGCCTATGTCCCATACAGTTGCAGATGGTTTTGCTATGGTTGAGGCAGCTGAAAAAAACAACCGTATTGTAGAGATAGGATCACAAAGAGTGAGCTCGAGGTTGTGTGAAAAGGCAAAAGAGATGTATAGCGACGGATCAATTGGTGATGTTGAACAGATAGAAATAACCCTGGGGCGCAATAGTCCTACAGGTGCCTGGGAATACCCGCCTCCAGCCGATTTGTCACCAGATAATCTTGACTGGGAGACCTGGCTGAATGATGCCCCGAAGATTCCGTTTAACAAGGAACGCTTCGCTCGCTGGCGCTGCTGGAAAGAGTATGGGACCGGAGTAGGAGGAGATCTCATGGTGCATCTGATAAGTGGCATGATGTTCACGCTCGGATGGAATGAAGTTCCGCGTTCAGCTACTGCCCTTGGGGGAATTTTCCGCTGGAAAGACGGAAGAAATATGCCCGATTTGCATGTTGTACTGTTTGATTATCATGGTATACCGGTTTATTGCCGCCTGGGCCTTGGAACCGAAACGCCGGAGCTGGCCAGATTTATGGGTCCCAAAGGTATTATCGATGCAAGCGAATTTAATCTCCGTTATGCATCACAACCCGGCATTGACCTGGCCCCCAGCTATTATGACAGTAGTTTTCCTCGTCAGATGCGTGAAGAATATGAAAGCAAATGGCATAGTGAACATGATCCGAAACTGGGAAAGGAACCTCTTTATGAAGAGGTTAACTACAGCGGTCACGACTGGGACGATTTTAATCCTCACATGTGGAACTTTTTCGAATCAGTAAAATCACGTAAACCTGTGGTCGAGGATGCTGTTTTCGGTAATCATGCAGCAATTGCATGCCATATGGCAAATGAATCTTATTTTAGCCAGAAAACTGTTTACTGGGACGAAAGCACTCATTCCATAAAGAGTTGAAATGATTCATAGCCTGATGCATATTCAAATAAATTTAAGAGGCTGTATCAAAAGTCAAATCCATTAACCACAAAGTGCACAAAGGCCTAATTATTATGGTTTTACCTTTGTGTTCTTCGTGTGACCTTCGTGTCTCCGCCCGAACGAAGTCCCTGCCCGAAAGAATTAGTCCAGAAAGACGTTCGGACGGGCTTCGTGGTCAAAAATAGCTTTTGAAACAGCTTCTTATATAATTTCATTCAGGCGACTAATAGAATATATTAATCCGGATATGCCGGTTATTAATCGTTATAAGGAGCAATAACCTTTTTAACAAGGGCTATTGATGCTTTTACTCCCTGGTCCTCACTTAATTTATTCCCTTCATATTCTACATCTATATACCCCTTGTAGCCGGAATCGGCAATAATCTTCATCATTTTAGCGTAATCAATTACTGTCTCATTACCGTTCTCGTCGAAATCATGGGTTTTCCCGCTTACACCTTTGGCATAAGGCATCATATCCTTCACGCCCTGGTAACGATCATATTCATAGAAGTTGCCAAGGTCGGGCAGTGTTCCGCAGTTAGGCCTGTTGACAGTCTTCATGATTTCTGCAAGCCATTTTCCAATGGATGAATTTCCACCATGATTTTCCACAATGACATTTATATTATATTTTGCTGCATAATCAGACAACTTGGTAAGGGCATCGATAGCAGCTGCCTGCATCTGACCCATTGTTCCCTGTCCCCTGGCATTCACCCTGATTGAATGGCATCCCAGGAACTGGGCAGCCTTTACCCATTTGTAATGGTTCTCAACAGATTTCTGCCTGGCTGAGGCGGATGTGTCTGCCAGGTTACCTTCACCATCTACCATTATAAGAAGACTTTTCACACCATACTTATTGCATGAATCTTTCAGCTGGGTAAGGTATTGCATGTCTTCACCTTTTCCCCTGAAGAAGGTTGATACATATTCAACGGCATCGAGACCGTAACTTTTGGCTATACGCGGAAAATCGAGATTTGTCATTTCCCCTTTCATAAGAGCCCGGTGGAACGACCATTCGGCAAGAGATATTTTAAAGCGCGGTCCCTGGCCGAAAGAAGTTAAACTTAACAGTCCTGCAAACAGGATAACGAGTAAAGAAGGTTTAATTTTCATATTACATGGTTTTAATTGTAAGTTAAGACGATCATAGTAATAAATCATGCATACCTTAAGATATGATGACATCATTCTTTTAACGCTCTAAGTTAGTCAAAATATATCATAACATTTTTCGCCCCATACAATTAATAGGTCAATATTTATTTGACACTTGTATATGACTTTAGTAATTTTACTGTATATTTAAAAGGAGAGCATAGTTAACAGGGAATTATCGCAGGAAAAGGATTTCCCTCAGCACATGAAGTATTCCAGACTTTTTATTCAGCTGACTGGTTATGAAAAAGATAGCCGCAATTCTGTTAGTTCTTCCCCTCATCTTACTTGTAATGATAGCCTGCAGGAAGGATTTCCTTTTTGTTGAGCCTAAGGGTGATTTTAGCAACTATGTACTGGCAAACAAAAACGGCATCGAGACCCTCCTTATTGGTGCCTATTCTATGATTGATGGTGTATCTGAACAGTTTCCTTCTGCGTGGGAAACAACACAGAGTAACTGGTTCTGGGGTTCGGTCCGTGGCCTTGAAGCCAACAAGTGTTCAGACGCTGGCGACTCATGGGAAGGCAATCCGCTGATGAACTATTACGAGACCTCCACTAATTCTATGCTTAATTTAAAATGGGTAGAAGTATACGAAGCAATATCGCGATGCAACAGTGTTATTAATGTTACAAATGAAGCAGTTGCTGAAGGTACTGTTAGCCAGGAGGAGGCTGAGTCCTATATAAATCAGGCAAGAACTCTCAGAGGCTGGTTTCATTTTGAAGCATGGAGAATGTGGAAAATGGTGCCGTACATCGATGAGAAAAGTAATCCCTGTGAAGTGAGCAATATACCGGATATCAGGCAAAAAATACTCGATGACCTTTCATCCGGAACTAATCTCCCTGATAACATGGGAATGATTGGTAAGTTTAACGGTACGGTCTCCAGGGTACTGCTTGCCGAAGCATTGATGCAGATGGACAATGATTATTCAGGTGCTCTGACATTACTGCGCGACGCACTTAACGGTACCAAGCCTGATGGTTCAGCCATAGGACTGGCACCCGCTTATGGTGAGATATTTGAAATTGGGAACAGGAATAGTATTGAAGCTGTTTACACTGTTCAGTATTCGGTAAATGACGGTTCCGGAGGATATAACGGCAGTGCAGGTGAGGTACTGAATTTCCCCTATAAGTCCGGAGGAGGATCACCGGCAGGTTGTTGCGGTTTCTTTCAGCCTACACAGGAGTTTGTTAACTCTTTCAGGACGGTTGGCGGGTTACCATTACTGGATTACAGTTATAATTCCCATTCCAATGAGCTTCTGAGGGATGAAGGGATACCCGGGGGAGGAATCTGGGACCCGCAGAGAACATATAACAGTTTTCTTTCTACATTCGATCACAGTAACTCTACGTGTACGGCATATGATCCTGCTCATCCCTTTACAGACCTTGCATATATATCCATCATCCCCGGTAATAAAGGGAACAACCCGGTTACGAGTCCGGACGCCTGGTCGCTTGTATGGACAGAGGATAACACGAAACCCGTGGATCCCCGGCTCGACTGGACAGCAGGGAGGAGGGGCATTCCATACTGGGACTGGGGTGTTCATACGGGCTCTGACTGGATTCGCGACCAGTCGTATGCAGGACCATACAGCCCCAAGAAAGAAGTTTATAAAAAATCAGATGAAGGGAAATATACGGAAACCGACAGCTGGACAACAGGCTTTACTGCAAACGGATATCGTATGATACGTTATGCAGATGTCCTTTTACTTCTGGCGGAATGCCAGATCGAGACAGGAGATCTAGCAGGAGCGCTTAAGAATATCAATATGGTGAGGGAAAGAGCAGCCAACCCGGAAGGGTACGTTAAAGAACAGGACGGAGTAACACCCGCGGCAATGTATGACGTGAAACCATATACCTCATTCCCCGACAAAGAGTATGCCCGTAAGGCGTTAAGGATGGAAAGAAAGCTGGAGCTTGGCATGGAGGGGCATCGCTGGTTCGATCTTAACAGGTGGGGGATTACTGTTGATGAACTTAACCGTATCCTCGATTACGAGAAGACAATGCCATGGGGAATGTCGCTATATGGAAATGCCGTGGTAAGCGCGGAAGATATTTTCTTCCCTGTCCCCCAGAGACAGATTGATCTCAGTGATGGGAAACTGGTTCAGAACAGGTAAAAAATATAACCTGTGATATTTCAAACACATGTAAATACGATATTGCCTGAACATTTTGTGCCGTTTTGATGTTTTAACTATCCGTAAACGTTCCTGATGAGGGTTTAATTTATCGGACGTTGTCGGGATAGTAAAAAACAAAAATTGAAATGAAAATGTTTCTCTCAAAGTATGAGCCTTATATTTACGCTGTACTCCGTATTGCAGCGGGCTTTTTATTCCTGTGGCATGGTTCGCAAAAAGTGATTGGGTTCCCCCACGCTTCTTTTCATTTTCCCCCATTGATGCTATATGGTGCGGGCCCCATTGAGCTGATCGGGGGCATACTTATAATGGTCGGATTATGGACAAGATGGGCAGCTTTTATTACAAGCGGTGAGATGGCTGTTGCTTACTGGATGGCTCATGCTAAAAATGCATTGCTGCCCTTGCTTAACGGAGGTGAACTTGCCTTCCTTTACTGTTTCCTGTTTCTCTACATTGCTTCAAGGGGATCGGGTAAGCTCAGTATTGATAACCTCCTGGGGAAAAAATCAGCCTGATCATCAGGCAGCCCCGGGATACTTCATATAACCTAATCGTCAAGGTATCTTTATTTTGTACATATCTCATATTTTTTTTACCTGAACAGGCATTTGCCCGGGTTAAAATAAAAGGTTTTTTGATGAACTGCACTTTTTTTTAGACTAATGATCGTATTCAGATGTTCATTGAATGATTTACTAAGACAAAGGTTCTCACAATTGGCTCATTTGCCCATTATTTCAAACTTTGCGATTTGATTATGATCGTACATTTTCATACTTTTGATATAATAATTCAGGAAAATGATGGATAATATTGCCGTAACAAATAGTAGCTATTTTGGTAGTGACAATATTGAGCAGTCTGTACCAAAGAAACAGAGATCTGCGGGTGGGAGGAATTTGTTTACAACAACTTCAGTTGACCTTGATGCAAGAGGTGGCGTCAGCTTATTCCGCTACCTTAAAAGCCTTAACCTTTCAAGGGAGACCAACCTTCTTTTCCTGCCTTCGAATCATCATTATTTCTATGATGAGGAAGATTTTAAAAATGTAAAGCTGCTTGTTAATCTCAGGAAGCTCAATCATATAAAAGACCCGGATAAATTTCTGAAAAATCTTGGTAATATCTTGCCTCAGGACATACATTTCATTGGATGCTTTTCCGAAAACAATAATGTCAGTCTTGAAGGATTTCTTTCAGGCTTGTCCTCAATGGTCAATAATTTACTTGATATGAAGACCGTAAACAGGATGGACAGGGATGCAGTATCTGTATTACTCCGGAAAAACGGTTTTCAGGTAATGGATATGACTGAGATGAACGGGCTTACATACTTTTTCTCACGTAATAAACGGAATCCGTTTGAAAGAAGGGCCTGACCCCATATTATTACCCTTTTATAAATAAGAATGCTTCTTTAAAGATTTTAAGGAGAAGTTCTGAATGCCTTGCCTGCCGGTCCAGCCCGGTTCAGGCTTGCATTATATTATTTTGTGCAATAACAATACCGGGAACAGAGATTTGCAATAAAGAAACGATCTGATAAGAAAGGTGAAGTCTTAAGCGGGGGATCTTCAATTCTATGACAGCTTCATTCAAAAGAAAACAGATGTGTTTTTAACAGTAATCCCGTTATCATCTATTCCGTAAAGCTTAAGACCAATGCTTACAGTTGATCCGTGGAAGATATCACCTATAGGGAAGAAAACATCCTTGATATCGTCAAATTCTTCCATCTCCTCAAAGTCATCAATGTGAATATAAAGATGTATGATTAATACATAATCCTCCTTGTCAATACGTGTAAGGGTCTTCAATATTTTGGCAAGCCATATTGATGACGCACTGTTAAAGTATTCGAGGTTAATTCTTAGATTGGTGGCTGGCCTGGGATCGTTAACATACTCATTAACCCATGTCAGAACCGGCTCATATAACTTTGCTGCATTTTCCGGAATCGACCTTCCTGACAGAATAAGGTCGCCTGTTAACTTATTTAGATCAATCTGAGGTGTTTTTGGAGTATTCTCCAGTATAAGACTTTGAAGTTCCTTCATTGTAAGTTCACTTGATGTCATATGAGCAAAAATTTTTACGTACGTTTAATTATCAAAACTATTGTATAATTCAACAACATGGCTAACCTTTTATCAAAAACATAAGTACAATTATCAAAAAACTCGATTGTTCATGTAAATTTATAAGTTATAGGCCGATTTAGGGCTTCATTTTATATAAACAATCATTTATAAACACTTAGTAATTATATTCGGAGATCATAACCATGTTTACGGGAATATTAAGTATTTGAGAAAGATTTTCTCCCTGCGCAAGTATGTCTTCATCATCTTCCTCGTAATGCCAGTTGATTTCAAATTCCTTTGCCACCTGACTCACTTTTTTAATTTTTTTAAGTACCGACATAAAAGCGCTTAAGTTTACCCTGTCAAAATACTCCAGCCAGATATCGATGCGTGTCATATCTGCCGGTTCCATCATATAGACTTCCAGCCAACTATCCATCTTCCTGTAAAATTCATCAGCATTTTTCGACATCGACCTGCCACTTATTATGATTGAACCCGACGGATTCATAATAATTTCTGGTGTGGTGCCGGTTGCTGCTATTCGTAACCCTGTCAACAACATTTTAGTAATAACCGGTAAGATATTATATACGCTCTTTTTCCCCGCCCGTTTCCAGTTTATGAGCAATTGATAATTACTTTTAGCAGTAACGGGTTTCCTTATTCAGGGTGCTAGTATATTAAAAATAAGGATACCTGGAAAGTGAAATTTGATCAATTAATCTGACTGATGGATAAATGATGAAGAGTTAATGATTAATTAACAGGAAGAGGTGTAAAGTGGGTTTGGCCTGTAATGGATTTATCCGGTTGACTGTAATTTGGAATTGACATTATTCTTTATCGAAAAAGTACATTCCCCTGTCAATTTCCACAAGAAATCTTGAGGGAAGGTGGAAGACGGCATCGTATGAATAAATATTACGTGGAAATGTAATGTATAGTTCTTCTCTGGCCCTGCTGCAGGCAACATAAAAAAGCCTGCGTTCTTCTTCCATCTCCTCCATGTTGGTAGCCCTGTTGGAAGGAAACATGCCTTCAAGGGTATGTGGTATAAACACCGCATACCATTCCAGTCCCTTGGCTGAGTGCACAGTACTGATAGTTACTTTACCGTCTTCCTCACCCTCATCAATAAGTGGTTTCGTCTGGTCAGCAACCCTTTTTGATGGTGGATCAAGTGCAAAATCCGACAGGAATTTATCAAGGTCATGGTATTTTTTTGACAGGTCACTGAGGACAGCTATATCCTGCATTCTTATATAGAAATCATCTGCTCTTTCCTTAAGAACAGGTGAATAATAGTCGATAATGATATCAATCTTCCGGGTAAGGGTATTGTCGGGCAGGCTGGCCCGGGATAGCATATTACCCAGCTTAAGCAGTTCATCGTAGAATTTATTCTTTTTGAACATCTCAAAGGAAAAGGGATTATCACTGTTACGAAATTCATTTATAATCGTGCCTGCTGTTATCTGTCCTATTCCTCCAATATATTTCAATATCCTGTGCCATGCAACAGCATCGGCAGGATTAAATGTTATGCGCAGGTATGAAATGATGTCTTTTATATGCATCCTCTCATTAAAACGGAAGCCTCCTGTAACCACATAAGGGATGCCTCTCTTACTCATTTCAGCCTGTACATACCTGTTGTGCCAGTCGGCCCTGTTAAGAACTGCAATTTGGCTGAGAGGAACATTCTCTTCGGAAAGCTCCATTATCCTGTCGACAATGAACTCAGCTTCTGCCTGCTGGTCATAAACCCTTTTGATTACCGGAATCGTATTCCTTGAGTTTTTTGTATACAGTTTTTTCCTGTACCCTATTCTTGAATGATCGATTATCGAATTTGTGAAATCGAGTATCTTCTGGTTACTCCTGTAATTTTCCTCGATCTTGATTACAGCACAGTCGGGATATGTTTCGGGGAACCTCAGGATGTTCTCATAATTTGCTCCGCGAAAAGCATAGATGCTTTGGGAATCATCCCCCACAACCATTATCCTTTTATGCCTGGCAGCAATAAAATCAACAATTTCCTTCTGGATAATATTTGTGTCCTGGAATTCATCAACCATTATATAACGGTATTGCTTCTGAAGACTTTCACGGAAATGTATATTATCCCTGAGATTGTTTCTCAGGTAATCCATCAGATCGTCAAAATCGAGTATACGGCTTAACTTTTTATACCTCGAATAACCGTTAAAAATAATTTCAATATCTGGAATATAGTCAATTAACCCTGTGTATTGCCCGTGTATGATCGAACTAATTGTAGTGTTCTTATTCCTGGAATAGGAAATAATATCATAGATCCTTGATTTACGTGGGAATTTCCTGTCTTTAGTGTTAAGTTTCAGTTCTGTTCTTATTAGGTCAATAATATCCTCCGAATCGCTTGTATCGATAATTGTAAAGTTTGATGGCAGGTCGAGAAGATTTGAATATTTTCTGAGAATAAATGCGGCAAAAGAATGGAATGTTCCGCCTGTAATATTACCTGCCCTGTTATCGCCAAGAAGGGATTCAACTCTTTCAAGCATCTCGCGGGCAGCCTTTCTCGTGAAGGTGA
>DATFLA010000449.1:0-2149 GCA_035268305.1 Bacteroidales bacterium
CAAAAGAAAACGAGTTTGTATTTCCGGAGGCAGATTCGGTTCCGGTCTCTGAAGCTGAAAAGCTAAGCCCGGAAGCGATAGCCGATATTTCAAAAAACATAACTTCCCCGGTAGAGATAGCAAACCTGCTTCAGACTCTCAATGTACCTTTCAACCAGGAATACCTTGCCGGTTCGATAGATGCCAACAAGCAGAGTACCAGTTTTGACAAAGCTCTCAAACTGGGGATTCTTGGTGCCGATCTGGGATACCTGAACATTTATGAAAGGACAGGATCGTCACTCGACGTTCTCACATCAATAAGGAAACTTGCCGATGACATAAATGTTGGTCAGTTTTTCGATTTTGAGACAATAAAAAGACTGTCTCAAAATAAATCCAACCTCGACTCTCTCCTGTTCTTATCTATTGACTCATATAGTAAAATAGACACTTACCTTAGGGATAATAACCGCGGACAATTGTCTGCGCTCATGATCATAGGCGTATGGCTCGAAGGGCAGTATCTTGCCACCCAGGTAGTTAAACTTTATCCCGACAAAAAGCTCAGTGACAGGATAGGAGAACAGAAGATAATTCTTAATGATCTCCTGATGCTTATTAATCCCTATTGCAATCACGATCCTGAATATACCAGTCTGTGCAATGACCTGCAGAATATTAAAGACAGGTACAGGGACATAAGAATAACATATACACAGGGAGAACCGGTAAGTAAAGAAAAGAACGGCGGACTTGTGGTGACCCAGACAGAGACAAGTAATGTTGGAATGACAAAGGAACAGCTCAACGGGATAGTTGAGATAACAAAATCAATCAGAGACAAGCTTATTTTAAATAAATAGTATGAATAAGTTCTTATTAACTCTTACGGTTTTACTTACGGCAGGCATAATGTCATACGGTCAGGTAACTGACGATCTGCGTAGTGAATGTGCATTAAGCGCAGGATCCAATGCCAAGTTTTTAAAAGATTTCCGTATCGAATTGGGGAAGAGTGCAAATAATAAGACAGTATTAAGATATAAGGCAAGTATCTCTCTCTGGAAAAACACTAAATACAGGTTCTCTCTCTGTAACTCCCAGGGATCGGGAGGTAAGCTGATCCTCACAATAAAGGATAATTCTAACAGAACAGTACTTTCATCATATGATACTAATGGCAAAACATATCCGTTTGTCGACTTTGTTTGCAATAAAAGCGGTATATACAATCTGTACTTTGATTTTTACGACGGCCACCAGGGAGCAGGGGTGGGTGTGGTATCGATGATAAGGTAGCCTCCGTTTACCTGAAATTCACAGCCTGAACAAGAAATATCATAAGGAATAACAGGGTAAGCACTATTTCAGGGATAATCCGGCTCTTTGAGAAAATAAGGTAATGAGCTATGAAATAGCTTAGCGGGATTGATGTTATCCATAATATCTCAACTGATACGGATGAAAAAATAAAATAAACAGCCAGTGAAATAATAAAC
Organism: Bacteroidales bacterium; assembly: GCA_035268305.1. Taxonomy (GTDB): domain Bacteria; phylum Bacteroidota; class Bacteroidia; order Bacteroidales; family VadinHA17; genus LD21. The sequence continues at coordinate 1,482 of DATFLA010000449.1, forward strand.
AACCATATCAACAAAGAGAATGTCTTCCTTGATTGTATTTTTTTCTTATTCATTTCCATAAACAAAGTAGCTATACTTACTGCCGTTACAAGGCAGATAACCACAATAGCTGCAACAGAGAACCTTGAAAAGACATACACTGACTGCTTAACAAAAAGATTGTATCTGATAACGGCTACAAGGTCGTTTAGATCCTTTCCTGCTAAATAATAGATTCCGAATGTAAGAGCATATGGGGTCAGTAACCCAATTATCGCAATAAGTATTTCCTTCAGGTTACTCATTCTCAACAATGCAATGCCAATAATAATAAGGATACCGAACCAAATAATATTCGCATAAAAAAGGCTTCCGGTACTGATAAGCAGTCCGGCGTCGAAAAAACTGTATGAGATCCCCTGTATCCTGTATGAATCCATAATACGTCTTATCGCCAGCATCAGAAACATAGCAGAGAATATTGCAGGATTCATTACCTGGTAATCAGGAAAAAGCCCGCTCAGGAGAATATAAATCAGGGCAGGTAAAAATGTTCTCTGGTTAATAAAGAAAAGAGAATTATTCAGGTTCACTGTAAGGAAAGCCATCATTGCGACCAGCAGGATGGAAAAAATTACTCCCGGAAGAGGATTGGTGCCGATTATGGAAGCGAGGACACCGTACAGGGG
>DATFLA010000450.1:0-2109 GCA_035268305.1 Bacteroidales bacterium
ACATAACTGCTAACGGATCAGTCAAAGAGCCAGGAGGACCTGATATATCTGTCACTACCGGTGTCAAACCTTTAAATGAGACCGGCGGAATAATTGTATATCCTAATCCGGTATCTGACTTTATCACACTGCAATTAAGCAATGTTATACCCGGAAATGATTACATTATAACGATTACTTCAATTACCGGCAATAAAGTACAGGAAAAACCGGTCACGGTAACTGACGGGAATCAGAAGTTTGTCCTTCAAACTGATTATTTGCCAGCCGGCACATATTTGATTACAATTTCAGGAAACAATTACTCCTATAAATCAAAATTTATAAAACTGAAATAGATGTAATTCCATAACATATTGATTTACCAGGAGATATTTGGAATAAACATACGCGAAGGCTCGACTCTATAACAGGCTTTATCTGACTCTTCGTAACAAACCATGGTATGAATTCTTGTAGCGCAGGTAAATGAAATAGCTGATTATGTTATAGTTGAATTAATTATAGCTGCAAAATTATTCTATTTGCACAGAATTTAGTAAATTCAACTTTTTCAGCTTTTAACCATGAAAAAACATATGATCCCGTTGTGAAATGGGCAGGTCAATGTATAAGTGTTGCACGTATCCCCCTGAAGGAACTGGATAGTTCGGGGAAAAGAGCAAGGTTATATTGCAAGTATTTCCCAAAAAATGAAAGAGACAGGTATTTATCCTAAAATGAATATTAATAATCTTACAAAATGAAATCAAAATTTATCCTGATATTGGCAACACTCGTAATAATTACAAGTTGTCGGTACGTACCTGAAAAAGAATCATACAAAGCAGATATTATAATTTACGGCGGCACTTCCGCTGCAATATCCGCTGCAGTGCAGGTCAGCCGTATGGGAAGATCCGTAATTGTTGTATCACCTGATAAGCACCTTGGCGGAATGTCATCTTCCGGACTGGGTTTTACCGACACGGGGAACAAAGAGGTAATTGGTGGCATTGCAAGGGAGTTTTACCAGCTTATCTACAAGCATTACCAGGACTCATCTGCTTGGAGATGGCAGAAAAGATCTGAGTACGGGAACAAGGGACAGGGAAATCCCGCAATAGACGGCGAGAAGCGAACACAATGGATCTTTGAGCCTCATGCCGCTGAAGAAGCATTTGAGAAGATGATAAAAGAAAATAATATCATTGTGTTCAGGGAAGAACTGCTCGACCGTGAACAAGGGGTAAAAATGGATAATAACAGGATCATTTCCATTTCAATGCTGAGTGGTAAGGTATTTAATGGCAGGGAATTCATTGATGCAACATATGAAGGAGACCTTATGGCTGCAGCAGGCGTACACTATACAGTCGGCCGGGAAGCTAACAGCGTATATAACGAGAAATGGGACGGAGTGGAAAAAGGGGTCTTTCAACACGGACACTATTTCAAAGCTGATGTGGATCCCTATGTAATACCCGGTGACCCGTCGAGTGGACTGTTACCGCGGATAAACAAAGGAACACCGGGCGATAACGGAACGGGTGATAACAAAATACAGGCCTATTGCTACAGGCTCTGTCTTACACAGGTTCCGGAGAACAGGATCCCTGTTACCCGTCCTGAAAACTACGACAGTACTCAATATGAGTTACTTGCAAGAGTCGCGGCTACAGGATGGAATGAATATTTCAACAAGTACGATCCCATACCAAACCATAAAACTGATGTAAACAATCATGGTCCGGTCGGGTTTGATAATATAGGTATGAATTGGGATTATCCGGAAGCATCTTACGAAAGGAGACAGGAAATAATTGACGACCATATAAACTATCAGAAAGGCTTCCTTTATTTTTTGGCAACAGATAAAAGAATTCCTGAAGAAGTGAGAAAAGCCGCCCGGGAATGGGGATATGCGAAAGACGAATTTCCCGATAACGGAGGCTGGCCATATAATATCTACGTGAGGGAATCACGACGTATGCTTGGAAGATATGTTATGACCGAGAATGATATTATGGACAGAAGGGAAGTCCCGGAACCAATAGGCATGGGTTCATATACGATGGATTCACATAATGTACAACGATATGTTACTCCGGAAGGATATGTACAGAATGA
>DATFLA010000451.1:0-9808 GCA_035268305.1 Bacteroidales bacterium
CTTGGCGATAAACCGGTCCTCGACTTTATGATTAAGTAAAGAGGCTTTTATCATTATAAGCGAGTAATTTTTCTGCTTTTTCTTTGTTTGCCTGCCCTGCCAGAGCATGCTTTATCATAATAATATTGATAAAATCTATTGTCTTACTTATTGTCATGGACCTCCTCCTGTGTATGTGTCCTTTTTCCGGGTGACTATTGAGGAATGAGGGTCCGTTGTACTTTCCCGATAGGAAGGGGAACATTATTCCGAATGCGTTGAGATATGCTTCGGAACGGGAGATGCCGCCCATACCCACTGTATTATCCCCGGTATCCTGGATCTCATCATGAATGATTGTTCCTATTATTCCTTCTTCCATATAATGAGAAAGTTGCTGAAAAAGATGCGAATTTTTCGAAATCATACTTGAACCAAGCACAAGATGAAAGGGCTTTGAAGGTGACCCTTTCTGCTTGTTTGCCATTGCAAGGCAACAGGCTGTCTGTGCAGCAATTACACTACCTGAACTGGATGAAATTAGAACAAGGTTTGTTTCAGCAGAAAGATACCTGCTGGTAACCTGGTCGAAGGCTGATTTAACAATTTTGTTTCCCGGCGGATTATCAAGTGGCTTCTGGGCATGGTTTAAGGCCCAAATTACATTTACCATCGGACTCCTGAAATAGATGTCTCTTATATAGCTGAAATCATCGCCGGCTATAATTCCCATCATCCTTATAAAGGAGGAAGTGAATGGATTGAATTTGCTGTTGGTGGTCTCAGCACCGGCAAAGAACCAGATTTTATTGTCCTCTTTCATAATGAAAGTCAACAAAATCAATTGAACCAGTAAGATAATTTAAGTACAAGACCCCTGTTTTTTATCCTGTTGTCGCCAGGGAATGAGTTCTGGGTATAAACAATGAAAAGGTCGGATACAGGTGCAAAACGCCATTGGAACCTGAGGTTCACATTGATGTTGTCGATCTGGTTATTGTATTGCAAAAGGCTTGTAAAGAATAACTTATTGGTAAATGTGAAATCGAGTCTCGGACCTATGAGAACATAATCTCCACTCTTATAAGGCGAGGGTAAATCTAGTTTATTATATGATGAAATGATTGCCAGACTGCCATAAGGCTGGACGCGGTAATATATTTCACCGTTAACAACAAATCGTGTACCGTTATAGAAGCCGCCGTATCTTGTTCCCAGTGAGAAATTGAATAACTTTCTTAGATCAGAAACATATGTAATCCCGCCTTCCTGCCAGTGAAAATCTTTATTGGCTTCGAGTGGCACTCCTCCTGTATGAGTCGGATCAAAAGGTTCAAGCAGCTTAATAAATGTGTCCATGCCGTCGATCTTAAGTGTGCTTTTGTTCAGCCACTCAAACTGGTAATACAACTGTGTTACCCTGTCGGTAAGATGCATAGAAGGGTCAAGGAACATATCAAATTTGGCTCCGGGACCATGATTTGCCAGTTTGCTTGATGATGGATAGAATTTGTACTGTATGGATGGGTTAAGTTCGTAATATCCTGAACGTCTGATATATCCCACTTCAGCCATGTAGTCGGAACCAACCCACGACTGGTCTATATTTGCTACCAGGTATTGGGATGAATACTTAATGTTTGCTGCCATAGCTGAGGCTTTTGATGTAGCACCAGGAAAGAAAGCATGGTGGTAGAATGCCTTACCTGTCCATTTATTGCCTTCACTTGCAAGGTTATATTCAACCCCTGCAACCCTGTTATACCTGTACATTTCAGTTGTAGAATCAGTGATTGAAGTTGTCACATCCTTGTTTACCAGGAAGGCAGTTATGTTTGAATGGCTGAATACCTGACGCTGAAGAGCTGCAACAGCAAAATTATCCGCTGGGATAGTCCCTTTTTCTCCGGTCTGGATATCCATAACACCAATACGCCAGTTATTGCCGATTTTGCCCGATAATCTGGCCCCGCCCTGTACTGGACTTGTAAGCCCTATACGGCGGGAGAAGAATGGGCGCAGGTTATCTGTACCAAGCTGCGCAAAAAGATCACTGTTTTCGAGGTAGAATTGTCTTTTTTCAGGAAAAAACAATTCAAACCTGTCGAGGTTTGTTACTTGCTGGTCAACCTCAACCTGGCTATAGTCTGGATGAACAGTCAGGTCAAGATTCATGGATGTGGAGAGGATCACTTTTGCATCAAAACCTGCACTGGCAGAATTTTTGAATCCTTCTCCGGCTTCCTTGTTCTGAATTGTCTTGCCTGATACATATGGGATCAATGAGAATCTGGGACCAGATCCGGGTAATGGCTTGTCCCAAACAAGTGATCCTGTGTAAGCCAGCGTAGCCGTTGCAAATTGCCTTGGCATCGGAGCCCAGCTCGATTTCTCCCCCGTTTTAAGGTCATACCTGCTGAAGTTAATACCCCATTCAGGTTCACCTCCATTATATCTTATGCTGCGAAAAGGAATGGCAAATTCAGCAACCCATCGGTCATCATAACTCTTTACGGCGGAACGCCATTTAATATCCCAGTCGAGATTTACTGTACCTCCGTTCGACTGAACACCATCCCATTGGGCACCTGCTGCCGAGACACCAAAAGCGAAACCATTAGTCTGGTCATTGAAGGTGTCCATGAATACTATGAAATTGTCGTTTTTAGGAAAAGCGAAATCTCTTCTGAGCGACTCAACCGGTCTTTTCCCGGGTGTAGGATCATAACATATAATACCAACATACAATGTTGTGGGCGAATATGTTACCTTAACAACGGTCTGGGCGACAGCCAGCCCTGTATCAATTGGCAGAACACGTTGAAAACCAGTGGCTACTTCGGCATTTTTCCATGCAGGCTCATCAAGAATCCCGTCAATTGTAATAGGATCGCTAGTTTCTTTAATGTGTATCCGGTACTTTTCCCTGTTAACTCCTTTTGTCTGTCCAAAAAGTATTGAGTTAAATATAAATAGAAATGATATGCCGAGTAATAGGTATTTTTTTTGCATCTGTGTTTCTGGAATTTTGGCTTAAAGTAAATAAATGATCTTTAAAAAGTGCATTTGTTCTATTAAAAAATCTTAAACGGACCATAATTTCTTTATAACCTTAATTCGCCGTCATAGTGTTATTTATTATTTTAAATTTACATTACAAAAATAAGATCATATGGTTATTGATATAAGTCAGGATGCCGAAGAACTAGGCATCCGTGCAGCATTACGGGTATCAGAGAAACTGAATGAGGCATTAAACAGGAACAATGAGGCACGTATTGTGCTTTCCACAGGAAGCTCTCAGTTCACAACATTAAAATACCTTTTGCAGAATGATGTCGACTGGAGCAGGATAGAGGTTTTCCATCTTGATGAGTATATCGGGTTACCCGTTACTCATAAAGCCAGTTTCAGAAAGTACCTCCGCGAACGGTTCATAGATCACCTCCCTGTTAAGGAGTTTTTTGGAATTGACGTTGAGGATGGAGCGGAACAGGTTATCAACAGGCTTACAGCCAGGCTTGATGAAAAACCTGTCGATGTGGGGCTTATAGGTATAGGTGTTAACGGGCATATCGCTTTCAATGATCCGCCTGCCAACTTTACAACACGTTTATCATTTATGATAGTCAGCCTCGATGAAAAATGCCGTATGCAACAGGTTGATGAAGGCTGGTTTGACAGTATAGGGGAGGTTCCCATGACTGCTATATCAATGACACCATGGCGAATAATGCAATGCAACACAATCATCTCAGCTGTACCTTATGCTGTAAAGGCAGAAAGTATAAGGAATACTATGGCTGGCCGGGTATCTGAATTGGTTCCGGCTACAATATTAAAGCAGCATCCTGACTTTCATCTTTTTATTGACAGGGATTCTGCTTCGGGTATTATCAGGTTATAAATCTTACTTTGATAATCGCTGATAATTATGAGAGATCTATTTATTACTGAAGCGGAACATTACCTTACCGGAAGGAGGGTAAGGGTGGAGGCAGAGAACGGCATTATCACCTCTGTAAAGGAAACGGAAGGCAAGAATGCAGAGGAAGAACATGATTATATAGCTCCGGGTTTTATTGACGATCAGATCAACGGCTTTGCCGGGATTGATTTTTCAGGAGTCAGGTTCTCATCTGCTGATCTATATACAGCTGCCAGGGAGATATGGAAGACAGGTGTGACCTCTTTTATCCCGACACTTGTAACAAATAGTCCTGAAATTATTCTGAGGAATTTCAGGTCCATGGCTGATGCATGCGGGAAAAATAAATCTTTATCGGCATCGATACCCGGCTTTCATCTCGAAGGCCCCTATATTTCACATGTGGAGGGATACAGGGGATGCCATCCTGCGGAATATATTCACGACCCTTCCTGGGACGAATTCATGAGATTTCGTGAGGCTGCTGATGGCAGGATCATACAGGTTACAATAGCACCTGAACGTAAGGGAGCTATGGAGTTTATAACAAAGTGTACGAGAGAAGGAATAATTGTTTCCCTGGGTCATACCGCTGCCAATACGGAACAAATAACTGAAGCGGTTGACAGGGGCGCACGTTTATCAACACACCTTCTGAACGGATGTGCCAATATGATACACAGGCATCGAAACCCGTTATGGGCCCAGCTTGCTGATGACCGTCTTAAAACTTCAATAATAGCAGATGGGCACCATCTTCTGCCTGAAGAAATGAAGGTGATACTTAAAGCAAAAGGACCAGGAAACCTGATCCTGGTATCGGATGTGATATATCTGTCAGGTATGGCCCCCGGTAAATACAGGTTTCTCGGAGCAGATGTTCTTTTAAAGGAAGATGGCATGCTGCTTGATATTAAAGAAAATTGTCTTGCCGGTGCCTCTTTTCCCCTAATACACGGGGTGGAGAACATAGCCAGCTTGGGTGGATATTCCCTTGCAGAGGCAATAGGTATGGCATCAGTAAATGTTGCAGGCATCCTTGGTCTCGACGACAGGGGGGAGTTAGCAGCGGGCAGAAGAGCTGATATGCTTTTATTTACAAAAATAGGAGACACTATCAGGCTTAAAGAAGTATGGATTAATGGGATCCCCTTGTTAACCAAAATTTAACTTTCCGCCACACTTATTTCTCTTGTTTATCAATTTTTCTATTAATAACTTTGGCCGTTATTTTTAAAAATTACGACAATGGGAAATTTTGGAGCTACGGAAATTATGCTGATCATCCTTGTGGTTGTACTCCTTTTTGGAGGTCGGAAGATTCCTGAACTCATGAAAGGAATAGGTCAGGGTATGAAAGAGTTTAAAAAAGCTTCCCGACTGGATGATGAACCGGAAAGTACATCCACTGAAAAAAAAGCCGACGATAACACGAAATAGGTTGTCTCAACAATATACCCTGACACCAAAAATATCAGTAGTGTATTGATACTCAGTCCGAAACCAGGTACCTAGGCGCTTCTCTGTGATTTGTCCCCTGCTCGTAGCCAAATGCTATCTGAAGCAGGAGTGGCTCGCTCCATGCCCTTCCAAAAAATGTTATACCGACCGGGAGGTTCTCAACCTTACCCATAGGTACCGTGATGGCAGGATATCCTGATATAGCTGCCAGGGAGGAACTGCCACCCACAAAATGATCGCCCAGGATCAGATCCGTTTTCCATGCCGGTGAACCTGTTGGTGCTATTATAGCATCCAGTTTATTGTCATCCATCACCTTATCAATGCCATCCTGTCGTGTCGCCTTATGCATCAGAGCCAGCGCCTTTTTATATTCTTCCGATTCGAGACTGCCCTTTTTTTCTGCCGTCTCAAGGATATTCTGATCGAAATATTCCAGTTCAACAGTGTCTTTTTTATTAAATTCAATGAGCTCCTGCAGGTTTTTGACAGGTGCATCATCTCCCAGTCCCGCAAGATATTTGTTTAATCCGTCCCTGAATTCATACAGAAGGACATCAAATGATGCATCCTCATAATTTGCAGTTGCCGGGAACTTGATATCAATAACCTCGGCACCGTTGGCCCTTAGCCATCTTACAGCCTTGTACATAAGAGTATCAACTTTATCTGAGAAACCCATTGATTTTGTCAGCAACCCGATCCTTTTTCCACGCACACCGTCTTTTTTTAGAAATTGGGTATAATCTGTTTGATAATGACCTTCTGAAGCAAGAGTCTTGCTGTCAGCCGAATCAACACCCACAAGGGCCCCAAGTGTTATTGCCACGTCTTCAACAGTTCTTCCCATGGGACCGGGGGTGTCCTGTGTAAAGGAAATCGGTATTACCCCTGACCTGCTTATTAATCCTACTGTTGGTTTTAGTCCTACTATTCCATTATTGTTTGATGGGCACACTATCGATCCATTTGTCTCGGTGCCGATGGCTGTCATACACAGGTTGGCCGATACAGCAACTCCGGATCCTGAACTGGATCCACATGGGTTTCTGTCAAGGACATAGGGATTTTTTGTCTGCCCACCTATGCCACTCCAGCCACTCGATGATACTGATGCCCGAAAGTTGGCCCATTCACTCAGGTTTGCTTTACCAAGGATCACCGCTCCCGCCTCCCTGAGCTTTCCTGCCAGGTAGCTGTCGGCGGAAGGAAATGAATTTCTCAGCGCCGTGGCACCGGCTGTTGTCGGCATCTTGTCGTGAGTGTCTATATTGTCTTTAAGTATTACCGGAATACCGTGCATGGGCCCCCTCTTTTTACCTTCTGCCAGCTCCCTGTCGAGCTCCCCTGCTATCTGCATGGCATCAGGATTGATTATAATGATGGAATTGAGCGCGGGTCCTGTTTTATCTATTTTGTTAATCCTGTCGATATACATTGCCACAATATCGGTAACCTTGTATTTACCTGTCCTGTAGCCTTCCTGCAGTTCTTTGATTGTCATCTCTTCCAGCTGGCTGCCGGTGTCTTCATATGCGAATTTATTACTTACAGGCGATTTGCATGTAATAAGTATAAGGGCTGATGAAAATAACAGCAAAGTAATTCTGGTGATTCCGCGGTTCATTTTTAGTAAAGGTTAGATTGTTACATGTAGCATAAAATTATGAATAATATCTCAATTTTGAATATATTTGTTAAAGCAGACTCCTTTTTCTGTTACTGTTACTTTAACTTAAGCGGAAGATTATTCATAATGAAGAACATTTATTTACAGTTGCCCGCAAAACTTTCATCCGGTTCCGGACTGGTTCTCGCAACAGTAACAAGAACTGCAGGATCCACACCACAAAAGGCTGGCAGCTCTGCTCTTTTCAACAGAACAGGATTGTTATACGGTACAGTTGGAGGCGGAGTCGTGGAAGCAAGTATATGTGACGCTGCTGAAGATGCAATTGCATCAGGGCTTTCAGGACATTTCCATTTTAATCTGGCTAACGATATTTCACATAAGGAAGAAGCTATATGTGGCGGACGTATCAGTGTTCTTGTAGATGCGGACATAAACAAGAACAAGAAGGTCTTTTTACAGGCTGCCGGTTCGCTGACCTCAAATTCTCCTGGTGTTTTAATAACAATAATAAGGGGAGATGATGAGAACGTGCTTGAAATTGAAAGGTTCTGGTTAGATGATAAAAATAAGCCAGTTCTGCCTGCGGCAATATACGATTCTATTATGCCTGCTGCGTTGAAACTGCTATCAGAAGGAAGCAGAGGTACCTTCAGTGAGATTAAACCGGAACAGACTGGCATCGATGACGCTGTCAGTATCTTCCTTGAGCCTGTATATCCCGCTCCAAAGCTTGTTATTGCAGGGGCAGGACATATTGGGAGTGCAATGTCGCATCTTGGAAGCCTGCTAGGTTTTGAGGTTACTGTTATTGACGACAGACCAGATCTAGCATGTTCAGATAACCTGCCCGATGCAAGCTGTATTCTAGTAGGCGATATTGGTGAGGAGATGCACAAGATTCAGAAAGATCGAAATACATTTGTTCTCGTTGTTACAAGAGGCCATAAAGACGATGCTGAAGCCTTGAAGGCCTGCATTGGATGTGATCTTGCCTATACGGGAATGATCGGGAGCAGGAAAAAAGTTAAGGCTATGCACGACAACTTTCTTGGAAATGGTTGGGCAACACAGGATCAGTGGGATGCCGTCTATGCTCCGGTAGGTCTCGAAATAGGATCTCAGACGGTGGAGGAAATAGCTGTGAGTATTGCAGCCCAGATCATTCGTGTTAAAAATGACAATAACAGTTGTGTGTAATGAAAGATATTTGGTCTGTGGTCCTTGCTGCGGGAGAATCAAAGAGAATGGGATTTCCCAAGATGCTGCTTGATTTTAATGGCAGCACTATGATAGGAAAGGTGATAGATACAATTATTGAATCTGAAGCAGGAAGCATACTTGTTGTTCTCGGGGCGGAAAGGGAATCTATTATTGAGATATTATCGGGATACAAGATAAATACCTGCTATAATGAACATTATAAAGATGGGATGCTATCATCAGTACAATGCGGGATAAGAAATGTTCCCGCTAATGCCGGGGCTGTATTGGTTTTCCAGGGAGACCAACCCCTTATAAAGGCCCAAACAATTAATGCCATTATTGATGCTTACAGAACAACAGGCAGAAATATATTGATCCCCGTTAATGGAGGAAGAAGGGGACATCCTGTACTTATCGGGATGAAATACCGGGAGGAGATATATACATTAAATGCCAAAATAGGATTACGTGAACTCATGCTTAAGAATCGTGATGATATTCTTGAGGTAGAGACATCGGACCAGGGCATACTGAGGGATTTTGACACTTATGAAGAATACAGGAACGAAATCAATAAATTCAGATAAAATGGAGAAGACAATCAGTTTTGAATTAAACGGAAAAAAGACGGAAGCCGTTATTGATCCTGAGCAGACTCTTTTATGGGTTCTCAGGAATCATTTTGGACTTACCGGGACCAAATTCGGCTGCGGAATGGGGTTCTGTGGTGCGTGCACAATTTTACTTGACAATGAACCTGTACGGTCGTGCCAGTTATCTGTTGGAGAAGTTGAAGGTAAAAAGGTCGTTACAATAGAAGGTATGTCAACTAACGGTGAGCTGCATCCCGTACAAAAAGCTTTTGTGGATCATGATGCACTACAGTGCGGGTATTGCACGCCGGGCATGATAATGAATGCCACCGGGTTGCTTCTCAAAAATCCATCTCCTACCGAGCAGGAGATAAAGGAAGGTATGGAAGATAATTATTGCCGTTGCGGCGCACATAAAAGAATTGTTGAAGCTGTAAAAACAGCCTCTGCAGAAATGAAAGGAGGAAAGTAATTATGAAAAAGGAAGACAACAGAATTATCTTTTCGGATGAGGTGACACCTGTGGTGGGAATGCCACGCCGCGATTTTTTCAAGGTTCTGGGAGCGGGCATAATAATATTTTTCAGACCATGGGGTGCTATTGATGCACTATCGATGCCAGCTGAACAAAGGCATTCACTTCCCACCGACTATAATGCATTCTTGCAGATTGGTGAATCGGGTACGGTAAAGTGCTTTACAGGCAAGATAGAAATGGGGCAGGGTATAATCACGTCCCTGGCTATGGAAATGGCTGATGCTATGAATGTTCCTTTTGAGAAAGTGGAAATGATTATGGGCGACACCGATCTTTGTCCCTGGGATGCCGGTACATGGGGTTCTCTTACAACAAGGGCCTTCGGCCCTCATATGCTTGCAGCAGCTGCAGAAGCCCGCGGTGTTCTAATCGACCTGGCATCAGATAAGCTGGGTGTCCCGGCTGCACAACTGGAAGTGAATGAAGGTATTGTATCTGATGTAAACGATCCTGAAAAATCTATCTCGTATGCA
>DATFLA010000452.1:0-6284 GCA_035268305.1 Bacteroidales bacterium
TTGGAATTTGCTGCATATTGGCATTTCCCGGGATTTTTTTAATAAACAATAACTAAATTTGGATTAACTTGAAAATTAAAAACAAAGTATTACCATGGCAACACTTACACAGGCAATGAAAGACATGATTGCCACACAGCAATGTTTTATTGGGACTGTCAACGAAGACGGTACACCCAATGTAGCGCCGAAAAGATCGACACGGGTTCTTTCCGACAGCTCACTTATCTTCACTGAGGGGACAGGAGGAAGCACCTATACCAATATAAAAAGAGGTTCAAAAGTAGCTGTATCTGTTGTAAACCGGGAGATCCTCGATGGCTACAGGTTCCTTGGCAGCGCTACAGTGGAAGACAGCGGAGAACTATACGAAGAGGCTGTCGCCATGTCAGAAAAAATGGGTATGCCTAAGCCTATAGCAGTAGTAATAATTAAGATCCGTGAGATACATTCTCTCAAGCCCGGTCCGACAGCCGGTAAAAAGATCGGATGAAAGAATCTAAAATATATTTAATATTATAATAGAAGGAGGTAACAAATATGCCGGTTATTACAATAGAAGGTCCTTCCCTCTCACCCGAAAAGAAGGAGCAACTGGCTGCTACACTTACGAAGGCAGCAAGTGGAATAATGGAAATAAACAAAGATGCTTTTGTAGTTCTTATAAAGGAAAATCCATACGAGAATATGGCACAGGGCGGAGTACTTATATCGGAAAAACTGAAGAAATAAAACCCGGTATAAAAAAGCTGACAGTATTATCCAAAATACAATCTTAGAAGAGGTGCTACCACTTGTCAAAGAAATACCCTGTTTTTCTTCTTTCGGCTGCTATAACAGAAGATGCGACTTTTTTCCCTGATTTTTCCCTTACTGTAGCCGAAGCCACCTGTGTATTAAGTCCGAATGACGTGCAGTAGACAAGGCAGCCGTTAATAAGTGCCACCACATAGCCAACCGGTTCAACAGAGTTATAAACAGCAAAAAGGATGCATATCGCTATTGAAAATATGAGTGCAAAGATTCTGGGATCCTTTTTAAAAATTGCACGATAGGTATTGGCTACCACAACAGTTGCCAGTGTCGCCCCACCAAGTGTTGCAAGACTTTCAACAGTTAAAAAGCTATTAGTCGGTTCCATAGTGATTTTTAGCTTTAGATTATGTTATACTCCGGTAATTCGATCTGAGGCAGTCTCATAAGTTAAAAATCCTAACCGCATAGAACGCAAAGGCATTACCCAGAGAAAGCAAAAAGCTTATTTTAAACATCTTGTCTTTGCGATCTTTGTGTCTTCTTTGCGGGCTTAGTTGTTACCTGAAACTTATAAGACAACCCTTGCAGATTTATTGATCCACATAAGACAACTGTTATCAAATTTAGGAAATTGCAGGAAATTATACAACATATCGAATCAGTCTAAGCATCTTAAAGGATTATATTGCAGTACCTCCTCTTTCGCCAGTACGTATCCGTATACAGTCCTCAAGAGGTGTTATGAATATCTTCCCATCACCCACACTTCCTTCACCGTTTGTCTTTGCCGACATCAGAATGGCTTCAACAGCAATGTCGAGAAAAGCGTCATTTACGGCTATTTCTATCTTCACCTTTGGTATCAGGTCGGGTATAATGATCTGCCCCCTGTACATCTCTTCTATTCGCTGCTGCCCATGACCCGATACACGGCTGACAGTAATTCTTTTTATCTCGGCCTCGATAAGTGCTTCCCTTACCCTGTCGAGCTGGACTTCCCTTATTATTGCTGTGATTAATTTCATTGTCACGGATTTTAATAATTTACTATTAGCTGGGATTTAACATACCATAACCTCTCTCGCCATGGTAAGCCCTGTCGAGACCTGCCATCTCTTCGTCCTCTGATGATTTAAGGCTTATAAACCTGTTGAGTACAAAAATAATTATTAAGGTCATAACAGCAGCATATACAATAGCAATGACTACAGCCACGGCTTGTATTCCCAGCTGATTCCAGACAGTCCATTTACCTCCTGCTGCCTCTGCTGCCTCTGCCATCCATGACGGACGTATAAAAAATACCAGTAGCAGAGCGCCGACAATTCCTCCGACACCATGGATACCGAAGGCGTCCAGGCTGTCATCATACCCAAGCCTGTTTTTAATCTGTATAGCACTATAGCATATGAATGAAGCCACAATGCCAAGTACCATTGCCCCGTAGGGCTGGACCACTCCTGCTGCCGGTGTTACGGCTACCAGACCCGCCAGTATGCCCGATGCAAATCCAAGTGCTGTTGCTTTCCCCTGGTGAAGACTCTCTATAATGACCCAGGAGAGTGCACCTGTTGCTGCTGCCACCTGTGTTGCAGTAAGTGCCTGTGCAGTGCTCAGACCTGAAGATATACTGCTTCCTGCATTGAAACCGAACCAACCGACCCATAACAAACCGGCTCCAAGCATAGTGATAACCATATTGTTCGGCCGGATAACCTGGTAAGGATAACCACGTCTTGATCCGAGATATAATGCAGCTACAAGACCACTTATTCCCGCAGAGATATGAACTACAGTGCCCCCTGCAAAATCAATGGCCCCCTTCGCACCAAGGTTATAAATGAAACCGTCAGAGCTCCACACCCAGTGACAAAGAGGATTATAAACAAGCAAACCCCATGCTGCAATAAAGAAAGTATAAGCCCTGAATGAAACCCGCTCAGCAAAAGCCCCTGCTATCAGCGCTGGAGTAATAATAGCAAACTTGCCCTGAAACATTGAAAAAACATACTCCGGAATACCCTCCGGCATTATCTTGTTGTCAATCCCCTTAAGAAAGAAGTAATCGGGATTCCATCCAAACCATCCACCCAGCACATTCCTTCCGAAACTCATGCTGTACCCGAATACTACCCACAGAACAGTTATTATCCCCATGGCTATGAAACTGTGCATTATTGTTCCAAGCACGTTCTTCGACCTCACAAGACCACCATAAAACATCGCTAGTCCGGGTATCATAAGAAGAACCAGGGCTGTTGACGTTAACATCCATGCCGTTGCACCCGTATCAATACCCTTGCCATCGGATGCATATAATCCCGTACTGCAGATTACTAATAATACAACAGCTAACAGGAACCTTTTTCCGGTTACTTTCATTAATCTGAAGTTTAATATTACTTAATGAATTTTTAAATTTCCGGCACAAACATATAATATTTTGAGGCATTTGCCAAGTATTTTATATAATATTTACATTATCCCCTGTTCTTTTATGGGGTACTCATTCGATTTTACCTACTTTTTTTATTCAGGCCCCCTTTTTTATCAGGGTTGTGTGTTAAAATAACATATTGTATTCAAAAAGATCTTAAAAGGGGAAAATCGGAGGCATTAACCTGTCCTTATTTTAAATTGTGGAGATATTCAGAAGGTGTGGATCCTGTAAATTTCCTGAAGGCCCCACATCCTGCTTCAAGCTATTATTCCCCGGGTATCAGATAGTACATGAAGGGATGCAGATGTCTGAACCTTTAGGTGACAATTTATGGCACGAGGTTGCAGTCGTGTCTTCTGATGATAAAAACTATTCCCAGCACTATATAGTTACAACATCAGCAGGGCCTGAAGCCTATATGATCATCCTTACCTCCCCTTATCCCACATCGACATCATTAACATCAATCATACCGGTAATGCTTGGTACCTTCGGGTGGAGATCAAACAACACACGCTGAGTTCACTTTTCCCGGCCTCAATCAGGCATCCTCCCTGATCTGGTGGATAAAATCCCTGATTATAGCATTAAGGTCGCCCCCTTTACCCAGCGCAGTAATGAATGCACTGCCAATAATACCACCGTTTGAGTATTTACAGGCGTCATGAAAGGAAGTACTGTCAGAGATACCGAAACCTGTCATAACAGGATTCTTCAGGTTCAGAGAGTTAACCCTTTTGAAATATGTAAGTTGAGCATCGGAAAATTTCCCTTTCCTGCCTGTAACTGATGATGAAGAAACCATATATACAAACCCTCTGCTCCTACTGTCTATTTCATTAATCCTCTCATCCGATGTCTGAGGTGAGATAAGAAGAATATTGCAGAGATCATATTCTTCAAAAACATCCCTGTACTTTTCTTCATATATCTCAGGAGGAAGGTCAGGGAGAATAACTCCGTCTATCCCTGTTTCGGCACATTGCCTGCAAAAAGTGCTTACACCAAACTGCATTACCGGGTTTATATAGCCCATCAGTATTAAAGGGATATCTACCTCCCTGCGGATATACTTTAGCTGGCTGAACAGAGTCTTTATATTCATTCCGTTTCTGAGGGCTGCCTGGCTGCTGGCCTGTATTACGGGTCCGTCAGCCACGGGATCTGAGAATGGCATTCCTATCTCAACCATATCTGCACCGGCTGCTACCAGCGATTTTATTATTGCGGTTACTGCACCTGCCTGAGGGTAACCGGCTGTAAAATAGACCGAGAGTATATTATTTTTCTTTTCAATGAATAATTTATCTATCCTGTTCATCTGGTTGACTTTTTTGAGCGTGTTTTCTAATCTGTTTTCCCTTCCAAATACCTAATATAAGCAGCCATATCCTTGTCTCCCCGTCCCGATACGGTAATAACAACAACATCATCCACCCTGAATTTCTGTTTGCCGGGCCATGCAAGGGCATGTGCCGATTCGAGTGCAGGAATAATACCTTCCAGCCGGGTTAGTAACATTGCAGCCTCAAGGGCTTCGTCGTCGGTAACATTTTCAAACTGCACACGACCTTTCCTGTACAGATGCGAATGTATGGGTCCTATGCCGGGATAATCGAGTCCGGCAGATACTGAATAAGGCTCCAGAATCTGTCCGTCATCATCCTGCATTAACATTGTAAGGCTACCGTGAATGACCCCGGGCCTGCCACTGACCATTGTGGCTGCCGTTTCATCTGTGTCAACTCCTTTACCTGCTGCCTCAACTGCTATCATCTTAACATTTTCATTATCGAGATAATGATAGAATGATCCTATTGCATTGCTGCCTCCTCCAACACAGGCAATTATGTAGTCAGGATCATCTTTCCCGGTAACTTCCTTCACCTGTGATTTCATCTCCTCACTGATAACAGACTGCAGGCGTGCCACAAGGTCGGGATAAGGATGTGGACCAACGACAGATCCTATTATATAATGAGTGTCTTCCGGATTACTTATCCAGTCGCGGATGGCCTCATTTGTGGCATCCTTAAGGGTCATATTACCGCTAGTTACAGGAACTACCTCTGCCCCGAGCATCTTCATCCGAAGCACATTGGGTGCCTGGCGTTCAATATCCGTTCTGCCCATATATACAACACATTTCAAGCCCATAAGGGCACATACTGTTGCTGTTGCGACTCCATGCTGACCCGCTCCTGTCTCGGCTATTATTCTTGTCTTTCCAAGCCTTTTTGCTATTAGTATCTGCCCGACAGTATTATTGATCTTATGTGCTCCTGTGTGATTAAGATCTTCCCGTTTCAGGAATATACGTGTTCCATGATATGCAGAAAACCGTGAGGCATAAAATAATGGGGATGGCCTGCCAACATAATCCCTTAGTAATGAACTGAACTCATGTCTGAATTTTTCATCATCAAGTATCTTAATGTAATTATCTTCCAGCTCTTTTATGTTGGAATACATCATCTCGGGAATAAATGCCCCCCCGAATTCGCCATAATAACCATTCTTGTCTACTTCAAATTTCATATACTGCTATTTTTTATTTCTTCAATAAATGAGGCTACCTGCTCAGCATCCTTCAGCCCGGGTTTTATCTCAAACCGGCTGTTTATATCCACTGCAAACAAACCCCTTTTTCCGAGCATTTTTACTGACCCTGCATCACCTGGACCTATCCCGCCGCTCAGGAAGAAAGGCTTATCGACATTATAGCCGTTAAGGATACTCCAGTCAAATTTTGAACCACTGCCACCTTTCTGTATGGATTTTGTATCGAAGAGAAAGTAATCGACTGACTCCGCGTACATTCTGAATCGCCCGGTATCAGCAGCTGTTTCAAGGCCAAAGGCTTTTATCACCTCAAGTCCCTCAGCACCTATTATCCTGCACACCCGGGGTGACTCATTACCATGAAGCTGAACAGCATCCAGTTCATACTGCTTTGCCTTTTCTATAATATTTTCAGGAGCTTCATCAACAAAAACTCCAACTTTCACCAAAGAACCCGGCACGTTGCGAAAAAGGGAGCTTTCAGGATCATCTCCCACATACCTCGGGGAGGGAGGATAAAAGATAA
>DATFLA010000453.1:0-2992 GCA_035268305.1 Bacteroidales bacterium
TTAAATGAAGATTTTCAGAGGTTTTGAATCAGCCAGGGGGATTAAGAATCCAGTTGTTACAACAGGATCATTTGACGGGGTGCATGCTGGTCATAAGACAATTCTAAAGAGGCTTCAGAACCTTGCTGAAAAAACAGGCGGGGAATCAGTACTTATAACATTCGAACCCCATCCCCGCAAGGTTCTTTATCCTGACACAGGCGGAAAAGACCTGAAGCTGATATGCTCGCAGGAAGAGAAACTTGAACTGCTGAGAAAAACAGGACTTGACAATGTCATAATTGTAAACTTCACCCTGGAATTTTCAAGAACAACAAGCGAACAATTTGTTAGTGAGTATCTTCACGATATCCTGCATGCCCGTGTCGTTGTGGCAGGCTTTAATCATCATTTTGGTTTTAACAAGGAGGGCGATTATAAACATCTCTGGGCCTGGCAGGATAAGTATAATTTCACTGCTGAAGAGATTCCGGAACAGGAAGTCCATCATGAAACGGTAAGCTCTACAAGGATAAGACAGGCTATAAGTGAAGGATATATACAGAGAGCAAATGCGTATCTTGATGATTATTATATGGTTATGGGAAAGGCTGTTCCTTCTGGTATAAGCAGCCAGGTAACTTCCGGGATTCTCAGGATTCCTCTGACAGAACCTTTTAAGCTGCTGCCGCCTTCAGGTATTTACGCTGTATCAGTACGCAGGGAATCTTTGTATTCAAGGGGAATGGTAATAATCCACAGGAACAGTTCCGATGAAACGGAGGTACTTCTTGATATATTTGATCCGGGTTCCTTCCCTCTGGAAAAAACGCTTTCTGTGTTTTTTCATAAGAAAATACGGGGATCGGTTGATATTCTGACCGATACATCTTCTGCTGTCATCCGGAGAGCAAAAGATGAGATTTCTGACCTTATTTTCTGATAAGAATCATATTCCGTCCTTTTATTATTGATTACCTTTACGTGTTAAATTAAAAACAATGCGTAGATGAGGTTTACTCCTGAAAAATTAAGCATCCCTGATAAGCGGATGCAACCCTTTATTGATCCTCAGGAAATTTGGGATTTTATTAATAATACAAGGCCCGACAGGCAACGTGTAAGAGATGTTATTGCAAAATCGCTCGATAAACACAGGCTCACAATGGAGGAGACTGCTGTACTTGTAAATGCTGTTGGTACCGACCTGGTTGATGAGATCAAGGAAGGGGCTAAAGAGCTTAAAAAGAAAGTATATGGTAACAGGATAGTCCTTTTTGCCCCACTGTACGTGGGAAACAGATGTATCAATAATTGCAAATACTGCGGTTTCAGAGCCTCCAATGCCGATGCTGTCAGAAAAACTCTGACAGATGAAGAGATTACAATGGAAGTAGAGGCACTTGAAGATAACGGGCAAAAACGTCTTATTCTTGTTTATGGTGAACATCCCGATTATTCACCTGAATACATAGCTCATACTGTTAAACTTGTATATGGTATAAAAAAAGGAAACGGGGAGATCAGAAGAGTAAATATTAACGCTGCACCACTCGACATTGAAGGATTCCGTACTGTTGGAGATGCCGGTATAGGTACTTACCAGATATTCCAGGAGACCTATCATCCCGAAGCTTATAAATGGTATCATCTTGGTGGAAAAAAGAAGGATTTTGGATACAGGCTTACGTCGCTCGACAGGGCGCAGGAAGCCGGCATAGATGATGTAGGTATTGGTGCACTGTTCGGATTGTACGACTGGAGATATGAAGTTCTTGGACTGATACGTCATACTAACCACCTTGAAGCCTGCTATAATGTTGGGCCTCATACCATATCATTCCCAAGGATAAAGGATGCCACAACACTTAATATGGAAGATAACTTCCAGACAGGTGATGAGGATTTCAAAAAACTTGTAGCAATACTCAGGCTGGCAGTGCCTTATACGGGACTTATTCTTACCGCCAGGGAAAACCCGGACGTAAGACGGGAAGTGCTTCAGTATGGCGTTTCCCAGATCGATGGTGGTACAAAGCTGGAGCTTGGTTCATATTCCGATTCCCAGAATGAAGAACAGAACCTTAACAGGGAGCAGTTCAAGATAAATGATGCCAGGTCGCTTGCTGAAGTAATAGATGAGCTTCTGACAAATGATTACCTTCCTTCATTCTGTACTTCATGCTACAGGATGGGACGTACCGGAGAGCACTTTATGGAGTTTTCCGTACCCGGATTCATTAAACGGTTCTGTACACCTAATGCAATCCTTACACTGTCGGAGTATATATGCGATTATGCAAAAGGTGAAACAGTGGACAAAGGATGGAAAGTGATTGAGAAAAATCTTGAAAAGCTCGACCCGGCTGTAATCGCAAGTACAAGGGAGAAGATAGAAAGGATCAGGAAAGGTGAGAGGGATCTTTATTTTTAATTTGATTTTTTACACTTACTGATAAAACAAAACAATCACCATGATCAAAATACTCGGTATAAAAATTACCGACAGGATAAAAGAAGCAGGGCTTACACAAAATATTCTCTCACGGCATGCTTCGCTTATTACGACAAGACTTGGTTTTCATGAAGTGACCGAGGAAGTCTGCAGCCGGGAAGCATACATAATTTTGCATGTCAGCGGCGATCCTTCCCTGTCAGATAAGTTGTCGGACGACCTGGATAAACTTGAAGGTATAGAGGTAAGGGAGATGGTGTTTACCGGTGATAAGAAAGTTATTGGTGATGGCGATGCCTCAGGGACCACAGAAATAATAGGGGTGCTGGTTGAAAAGAATAAGGAAGTTATCAGTAAAGTACAGAAACTGCTTACATCATTTGGATGCAACATAAGGACCCGTCTCGGAGTGAATGAAGTCTTCTTCGGAGAACCAGCGGGACTGATTATTCTTGAAATGACAGGTGAAAATGATCAGCGTATGCTTCTGGAGAGAAAACTTCAGGAACTCCCTATGGTTCATGTACGCAGTATGGCATTCGGGCAGTGACTTATGTT
>DATFLA010000454.1:0-3218 GCA_035268305.1 Bacteroidales bacterium
TAATGAATAAGAAAATATTGTGTTAAATATCATTCCAATTAATTCTGTCTCCGACGTAGATCCGGAATACCGCGATACTCCAATCGGGTTGCTTCTTGAATATCATAATCTGAACCGTGAATTTGATACATATAATACGGCTCAGTTGCTTATAGGAATGTGTATGGATAACAGGAAACACCTGACAATCCCGGATAACTTTGCCTATATTATCCGCGCAGGCGGGGCTAACCTGAGGTACAGTGAATTTAAAGTATCATATGCTATAGGGGTTGGGAAAGTGTCTTATATAGCCCTTATAGGTCACAGTAACTGCGGAATGGTTAACCTTGCAGCGCGTAAGCAGGAATTTATAGATGGCTTAACATCACTTGCAGGCTGGGATAATGAAAAAGCCGAGGAGCATTTTATGAGCTATGCCCCCCTTTTCGAGATCGGTAATGAGGTGGATTTTATTATGAGCGAAACGAAACGTCTGCGCCTACGCTATCCAAAAGTCACAGTGGCACCTTTGTATTATAAAGTTGAAGATAACAGGCTTTATGCTATCGGGACGTGAACTCTCACAGAACCTCTGTCCATTCGTCTCTTAGTCTCTTAGTCCCTCAATCCCTCTTCACACCGGAGCAAAATTATTAAAGGCATATTGCCTCAATCAGCTCTTTTTCTTATTTTTGAATTTATCTAATCCTTCATCTAACCTTCAAAGTTATAAACATGAAAAAAATCTTCAGGATCTTAATAAAAGTATTACTGGCACTTGTCGGACTGATTCTGGTTATAGTTATCGTTGCCGGACTGTACATGTATTCTAATTTCGTTAATGTTGATAAGAGCGATTCTTTCAGGGATGTAGCGGTGAAGGAGATCACTGCCGGCGGATATTCATTTCTTGATCTGAACAGGAATGGTAAGCTCGACATATACGAGGATAACAGGAATCCGATGAATGAGAGAGTAAGTGACCTGCTGTCGCAGATGACATCCGACGAAAAAATTCGTATGCTCAGGGGCGCAGGTCTTAAAACAGTTTTCAGCCTCGATGCATCCAATGAAGTTGTTAGCGGAGCCGCAGGTACAATTTCTGCTGTTCCCCGGCTGGGGATCCCTACGGTATTTTTGTCTGATGGTCCGGCTGGTTTAAGAATAAATCCCACGAGAAAGCACAGTGATAAAACTTATTATTGCACGGCATTCCCTATTGGTACCTTACTTGCTTCGACATGGGATGTAGGACTTGTTGAGAAAGTAGGAGAGGCTATGGGAAACGAGGCACTCGAATATGGTGTTGACGTTATTCTCGGACCGGGTGTAAATATTCAGAGGAACCCGCTTAATGGCCGTAATTTCGAGTATTACTCTGAAGATCCTGTAGTAACGGGAGACATAGGTGCTGCAATGGTAAACGGGATAGAGTCAAATGGTGTGGGTGCATCAGTTAAGCATTTTGTAGCCAACAGTCAGGAGACCAACAGGAATTATAACAATGCTATTATTTCGGAAAGAGCATTGCGGGAAATTTACCTTAAAGGATTTGAGATAATAGTAAAAAAAGCACAACCATGGACTATCATGTCGTCATATAATAAAGTTAACGGGACTTACACTTCGCAAAGCCGTTATCTGCTGACAGATATTCTTCGCAACGACTGGGATTTCCGTGGTGTTGTAATGACAGACTGGTACGGAGGGAAAAACCCGCCGGCCCAGATACATGCCGGTAACGATCTCCTGGAACCGGGGACAAAGATCCAGTACAGGGCCCTGAAGAAAGCTGAGAAAAATGGAGAGCTGTCACAGCAGGACATAGATACGTCGGTGACGCGTATCCTTAAACTTATACTTAATTCCAAGAAGATGTCACTGGCCCGTTTCAGCGATAATCCCGATCTGAAAGCACATGCTGCTGTTACACGCCGCTCGGCAGATGAAGGAATGATTCTCCTTAAGAACAACGGGGTGCTCCCGTTTAACGGGATTAGCAATATTGCCTTGTTTGGCGATTTTTCTTATGACCTTATTGCGGGTGGTACAGGATCGGGCGATGTAAATGAAGCCTATGTTGTTACTCCGGCCGAAGGCCTGGCTAATGCCGGATTTACAATTAATGCTGAGGCAAAAAAGATGTATGATGCATTTAAACAGGCCCATGAGAAAGAGTTTAAAAAGCCGTCAGGTACCTTAAGGGCAATGCTGACAGCATATAATCCTCCTGAAATGAACACTGGTAAAGAGCAGCTCGGACAATGTGCCGCATCGTCCGATATCGCTGTAGTTACTATTGGAAGGAACAGTGGTGAGGGGCGCGACAGGGTTGAGAAGAATGATTTCCTGTTATCGGATGGTGAGCAGGAAATGATAAAGAATGTTTGTGAGGCTTATCATTCAGCCGGGAAAAAGGTTGTTGTTGTACTGAATATAGGTGGTGTTATTGAAACAGACTCATGGAAGGACGCACCTGATGCAATCCTGCTGGCCTGGCAGGGCGGTGAAGAAGGTGGCAATTCTGTAGCCGATATCCTGAGCGGAAAGGTTAATCCCTGCGGGAAACTACCGATGACATTCCCTGTTGCTCTGGCTGATCATGCATCCAGTGCCAATTTCCCGATGCAGGGGCTGCCAATGAGTGCAAAGTCGTTCCTGTTTGGAAGTAAAACAAAACCTGAAACCGAACAGGTTAAAAATGTGGATTACACTAAATATGAGGAAGGTATTTACGTGGGATACCGATATTTTGATACTAAGAATATAGAAGTATCATACCCATTTGGCTATGGTATGTCATATACAAGCTTCAAATACACCGATATGAATGTAAATGTGACAAATGATACCATAAATATAAAGGTGAAGGTTAAGAACACCGGTGAAAGGACCGGAAAAGAAGTAGTGGAGATTTATGTTTCAAAACCTGATTCCGGGATAGACCGTCCTGTTCATGAGTTGAAAGCGTTTGCAAAGACAGGGCTTGTTAACAGCGGCGAGTCAGCCGAACTGGAAATGAGCATTCCGGCAGCAGATCTTTCATACTGGGATGATACAACATCATCATGGAAGCTGGAACCGGGAACATATATCATCAATGCAGCAGCATCCTCACGGGATACAAGACTTAGTAAGGAGATAATGTTGTAAACAGTTTTCAACTGAAATGAAGAGAAAGCTATAGCCCGGATCATGAAGTATGATGGTCCGGGTTAATTTATTTCATTGTCTTA
>DATFLA010000455.1:0-3166 GCA_035268305.1 Bacteroidales bacterium
GTTGATATTGGCATAGAGGGAATATTCAGAAGAATAGGAATATCGATTCCTATTAAAAGAGTTCTTTCCCTCTTCAGGGTAAACATACCTGCAAAATTTATACTGTGGGATGATGTGCAGGCAATTGATGATTCAAATTCCAACATACGTCTTTCAAAGAGTTATGGGAAGCTTCATACTCTGCACCCTTCAGACCTTGCAGATATACTGGAAGAGCTGGGCAAAAAATCGAGTATGTCAGTCTTTACAGCACTTGATGAAGAAAAAGCTGCCGATGTTCTTGAAGAGCTTGAACCTCACGCCCAGATTCATATAGTTGAGAACCTGCCTGTCGACAAAGCGGCGGATGTGCTTGAGAAAATGCCGGCTGACGAGGCAGCTGATATTCTGGATGAACTTGATGATGAGAAAGCAGAAATGCTGCTTAATGAGATGGATACCGAATCATCACAGGAGGTCAGGGAACTGCTTGAATATCCTGATAACCGTGTCGGAAGCCTTATGACAATGGATATCCTGTCGTTTAAACCGGATGTTACAGTCGATGAGATAATTACTGAGCTTAGGGAGAAAAAGCCTGAACCGGCTGAACTCTACAATATGTTCGTCACAGAGTCGGAAGATAAACTGATCGGTTCATTTAATCTTCGCGATCTCGTTGTCTCAAACCCGGGTACACCTATAAAAGATATTATGAGAAAAGAACCGCGGTTCCTTTATGATACCCAGAAAATTGAAGATATCGCCGAACTCATATCAAAATATAATCTTCTTGCAGTGGCTGTTGTTGATGAGGATAAACAGCTACAGGGAATGGTTGTTATTGATGATGTTGTTGAGGACCTCATTAACAGGAGAAGGACCAAGAAACGATGATGATTCGATGCCCTGCGGATTGAGAATGAAAGAAACAAAATAGGCACTTTTAATAAGTTAAGACATGTACAGAAGGATCCGGGATTCCCATTTATTAAGAAAAGTTGGAGTTTTCCTGGCAATTCTTGGTCCGGGAATAATAACAGGAAGTGTAGATAATGATGCAGGCGGTATCGCCACTTACTCAGTGGCAGGTGCAATGTACGGCTATGGCCTGATATGGACACTGATACCTTCTTTTATTGTTCTTCTGGTGATCCAGGAGATGAATGCCAGAATGGGTATAGTAACCGGGAAAGGCCTCTCGGATCTTATTCGCGAAAATGCAGGACTGAAGATCACTTTTTTCATTTTTATCGGCTTGCTTCTGTCTAATATAGGTAATACAACAACAGAACTCGCCGGAGTTGCCGGGAGTATGGAAATATTCGGAGTGAGTAAATATATTTCGGTGCCTCTTGTGGCAATAATGGTATGGTTCCTTGTTGTGAAGGGAACATACCAGATAGCGGAACGTATTTTCCTTATCTTCAGTGTGTCACTGCTTACGTATGTAGTTTCGGCCTTAATGAGTAAACCCCATTGGGGAGAGATAGGGATGGCTGTAATTCATCCCAGAATGCAGATGAATACACAGAGTCTTTCGATGGTAATTGCACTTGTGGGAACAACAATCGCACCATGGATGCAATTCTATATGCAATCGTCTGTGATAGAGAAAGGATTGAAGATGAAAAACTTCAGGCTGACCCTTGTTGATATTGCTGTTGGCTGTGTTGTTACTATTGTTGTGGCATTCTTTATAATGGTAGCCTGCGGGGCAACACTTTACCCTAATGGCATAGGTATCAATGAAGCAAAAGACGCTGCTCTGGCGCTGAAACCTTTTGCCGGAGAACTGGCTTCGCAGGTATTTGCTTTCGGCCTGTTTGTGGCATCTGTATTCTCTGCGACAATTCTTCCGCTGGCAACTGCTTATTATATCTCTGAAGCTTTTGGTTTCGAATCAGGTATAGATAAAAAGTGGGACGAAGCCAAGGAATTTTATATTCTCTATACAGGTATTCTTGTGGTCTCAACCATTATAATACTTATCCCCAATGCACCACTAATAAAAATATCAATATGGTCACAGGTCCTGAACGGTATTTTGCTCCCCGTGGTGCTCGTCAGCATGATACTCCTGATAAATAACAGGAGAATTATGGGTGAGTATGTGAATAAGCCTGTTCAGAATTTTATTGGCTGGAGCGCTGTGGTGCTTCTGACAGGACTTTCCCTTCTACTTATAATACTGCCCCTTTTTAACAGTTGACAAGGTGATTGCACTGTATTTATTTTATTTTTTTGCTAATAAAAGGATTAGTCTTATATTGCTATATATCATAATTTTATGATTGCTATGTTCCTTATTATTTCTAAATTTGTATAAAGGATACTGGATTATTTCCCAATTGATCGTTATACAAAATTTTACTTCTGCTCCGAAATTTTCTGATAATAGTTTATTCAAGAATTAAAATCAATTGTTATGAAACCGGCAACCCACCCATGGCATAGTATTGAATCAGGTAAAGATGCTCCTGCATATGTTAAATGTGTTGTGGAAATTCCCAAAGGCTCCAAAGGCAAGTATGAACTGGATAAGCCATCGGGGCTTCTCAAACTCGACCGTGTACTTTTTTCATCGGTTCATTACCCGGCTAACTATGGTTTTATCCCTCAGACTTATTGCGATGATCACGATCCACTGGATATACTTGTTGTTTGTTCAATAGATGTTTACCCGATGTGCCTGATCAATGCAAAGGTTATAGGTGCTATGGAAATGATTGATAGCGATGAGCGTGATACAAAAATAATTTCAGTGGCAAGTAATGATATGTCGGTGAATTATATTAATAACCTGAATGAGCTGCCACCACATATGCTGGTTGAACTTAAACGATTTTTTGAGGACTATAAGAAATTGGAACATAAGAATGTTGTTGTTGAGAAATTCATCGACAGGCAGCAGGCATACAAGGTTATTATTGAAAGTATGAACCTATACCAGGAAATGAAAGATAAACTGATTGAAAATCAATAGCTTGTTTCATTTGACTTTTTTTTGTTGTCAGTATACTTTATGAATTACCATGGATTTTTAACAATACCCGGTTAATTATAACATCCTTTTGAATGTTGGAAATGAAAATTATCTTTATAACATTCAAAATTTATAACTCTATTCTTACCGACATCTGATGCAAAAAGGTTATTTTGAGGGAAATACTTATGATACCCCGGA
>DATFLA010000456.1:0-3873 GCA_035268305.1 Bacteroidales bacterium
CTTTGCCAAGGTTCCCGTCGAGCCAGTCGATGATCCATATCCCGTAATTTGACCTGTCAATCTTCATAGTTAAAGAACAGTTTCAATTTTACCGATGTAACTTTTCAGGGCAATCCGGCCCCTGTAAATATTGATCTTTACCTGTGCCTCACTTAATCCTGTTATTTCACCTATTTCCTTATAGCTGTAACCTTCATAGTCTCTTAACAGGACAGGTGTTTTCTGGTGATCCGGAAGACGTTCTAGGGCCCTGTGGAGTATCTCATTCAGATCGCTGTACTGCGAGTCGCTTATCATTTCAGATTCGTTTGTCTCTTCTATACCTGTAATCCTTTTCTCTTTCCTTATTATATCTATCATTGTGTGATATGCAGTGGAAAAGAGCCACGATTTCACAACTCTGTATTCTATCTCGGCCACACTTCTCCACAGTTTCTCAAAGCTGTCCTGCACAATATCATTGGCCCGGTCCTCGTCCCTGAGATTACCACGGATAAAGCGATACACCGCATCGGCATACTCTTCTACAGATCTGTTATACTCTTTTACAGTCATGTACTGTTATGATCGGAATACAATGCAAAGACGAATAAAAACCGGAATAGTTACAGCTAAGGTAAGAAAAAGGTGCAACGGTAAAACGGCGCAACGGTCAATTGTGTCGGATTCCCCTCCGGGGGCAGTGTGAGTTTGGGTTTGAGTAGTGAGTAGATTCTTTAGAAATCCCCTTCCAAGAGGGGAATCCGACAGAATTAACCCTTGCGCCTTTACGCCTTTGCTTTATACACCCTTACCCAGTCTATCTCCATGGAAGTCATGCCGCTGATTGGCTGGTCGAGGCCGCCGGCCAGAGAAACATACATAGGTTCATTGGGAACATCCGAAGTCTGGGTATGGACAACAGTGTTGTTGATCTTCCAGACAAGCCTGTCGGGGGTCCACTCGAGGGTATAAATGAAGAAGTCATTTGCATAACGCGATCCGAGAGCTGTTTTTGAAACATTACCGTTTCCGGAGAACAGGTCGAACCAGACCTTCCCCTTTGATGTCCTGCAGATATCAACATGGGGGGTTATCTTATCGGCGAGCATCCAGAAAGCACTTTTAGCCTGCGGATTGCCGAGTTTTATCTTGGCACTGAAGATACCGTATTGCTGCCTGAAGCTTTTACCGGTGTTTATAAGCCCGGAAGTATAGCTGAATTCCTTAGTGCTGAACCCTCCTGCTGCCGACCATACCTTACCGTTGACCTTCTGAGGCTTTGTGCTTATTTTCAGGATACTGTTCCTGATCTCAAAATTTTCCTTTTCAGTATATGCCTGTAGATCGGATTCGACAGAGTACCTGTCTTTCAGCAGCTTGTCGCCCCAGTAATAGTTGGTGAGCCACCTGGATGTGTCGAGTGTGTTATCTTCAAACTCTTCCCTGAAAGTAACTTCGCGACTCTTTAGTATATCAAACCTGGAAGAATCCTTCACCTTGAAGTACCAGATGATATCCCGATCTTTCTTCAACTTTTCATATTCCTTCAACTCTTTATACATCTCCGTCTTCTCAAATCTCTTCCTGTCAAGAAGATACTCTTTATTCTCCTTGAATTCAGTAGTGGCAACATAGTCCTTTAACTCACCGTACCTTTCCAGCCTCGATGAACCGTCGGTGTTCTTAAAATTAGCATATTCCTTCGATGATCCGAATCTATAGAACTCCTTAATGTCTGGTGAGTTTTTTAACCTTGTATATTCCTGGAACTTTTTGTACTCATCGGTATCCTTGAATGTGAAAGGCTTCATTTTCTGCTTAGCCTGGAATTCCGGTGTCTTAACAAGCTTGTCGAGCTCTTCATATCTCAGGATTGTATTGGACTTGTTGTTACCTTCCTTCAGACCAGCCTTAAGGTAAGCCTTTATCTCCGGATCCTTCTTTAAAGCCTTGAATTCACGCAGCTTCTGATATTCCTCAGTATTCTTGAATTTTATAGGCTTCATCTTTTTCTTAGCCTGAAATTCCGGCGACTGTATGAATTTCTTCAGCTCTTCAAATTCAGTTATTTTTTCAGATCCTTCCAGCTCACGAAACTGCTTAAGGTAGGCATTCGATTTAGTCTTGAAATAGAGAGTGATGTCTTTCGCCTTGCGAAGTCCGTCAAATTCCTTTTCCTTCTGGTATTCCTCGGAATCCTTGTAACGCAGAGACTCGATCTCCCGGCGCTTGTTTTTGAAATCAGCAGAATTGACACGCTCATTCAGCTCATTATATCTTGCCAACTGTTCAGATTCCGAAAAGGTCTTTAGCTTCTCAAATTCAGCAACAAGCTCTTTTTCTGCCTGCTCAATTTTAGAAGTTGATGGGATCATTCCCAGTGAAAGCTTGAGACTTGCCATTGTAATACAGGTTTTTGTACAAGTGATAAAGATAAAAAATCTTTCCAAATATTCGTTTTTAGATATCCAAATCTTTGTTTTTTAGGGAAGATGCAGCAATTTATAAAATGTAACAAAAATTTTACCCTGATTATTTGGAAAATGGAAATTGATAGTTTAATTTTGACCAACCGGTCAGTCAAAAACTTTGTGCGGTAATTATAACTGAAAAATAATTGGTATGACACCAAGAACAGCATCACAGTTCAGGGAGATACGGGAAGAAAGGAAAGCGCTTATAATCGAAACAGCTCTCGAGCTTTTTGCCGATGAAGGGTATCATAACACTACAATAAGCAAGATAGCTGCCAGGGCAGGTATATCAAAAGGCTTATTGTATAATTACTTTGAAAGCAAGGAAGCTTTGCTTTCGGAGGTACTGAACAAATCTACTGAAGAGATAACAATGTATTTTGATCCAAATAAAGACGGTTATCTTTCAGAAGAGGAATTTGAATGGTTTATCAGGAAGATCTTTGACGTGGTAAGGGAGAAGCTGACTTTCTGGCGTTTTTTTTACCAGCTTCTTATGCAGAAAGAGGTAAGGGGGTTCATGCTGCAATACAACGAGAGCCCGGTTAACTCATTAAACCAGATTTATACCGGCAGCGGACTGGAATTCATGAAAAAGATGACCGATATGATAACTGCATATTTCATGCGTAAGAAAGACAAGAATCCTCCGGAATATGATCCTGTTCTCGAAATGCACATGTTCATCTATACCGTTGAGGGCTTTGCAATGTTAACAGCATATATGGATGAGGTGGATCCTGTGTATTATGATAAAACAATTAACCGGATTGTTGAATTGTATAAATAGGTAAATGATGAAAAAATTTTATTTCATTTTATTCTCATTATTGTTTCCTGCAGCACCGGCATATATCTGTGCCCAGCAGCTGACAGCAAAAGAGATTGTAAAGAAAGCCGATGAAAAGTTCAATGGCGAGAAGTCGAGTGAGACGGTTATGGCAATGACAATAGTGCGGCCCACATGGCAGCGGACTGTGGAATTTAAAAGCTGGACTCTGACACGCGATTATAATCTGACTCTCATCACCTTTCCCGCAAAAGACGCAGGTCAGTCATTTCTGAAACGGGGGAATGAGATGTGGAACTGGAATCCTGCCATCAGCAGGCTTATTAAACTGCCTCCCTCTATGATGTCGCAGGGCTGGATGGGTTCCGATTATACTAATGACGACATAATGAAAGAATCGTCGGTGGTAAATGATTATACTCACGAAATAACAGGCAGTGCCATTGTTGAGGACCGCGAATGCTGGGTGATTAAAATGTTAGCAAAACCCGATGCTGCCGTTGTTTGGGGTCACCAGGTAAGATGGATTGATAAAAAGGATTTTCTCCTTTTGAAAGCGGAATATTATGATGAAGACGGGACCCTTATGAGAACAGAGACAGGAAGTGATATAAAGAGCATGGATGG
>DATFLA010000457.1:0-2389 GCA_035268305.1 Bacteroidales bacterium
ATTTTCTTTTATGGTATGCAGCAGGACAGGCGGAGCTGATAATTCCAAGTTATGATTATAACGAAACAAATCTTATCTCACAGATGGGTCGTTTGAACTATGGGTACAATAATCGTTACCTGATAACACTTACTATTCGCAGGGATGGATATTCAGGATTTGGAAGCGAGCGTAAATGGGGTGTTTTTCCATCAGTGGCTATGGGTTGGAATGTTAGTAATGAGCAGTTTTTTCCCTGGGAAGACTTATTCAATGAACTGAAATTAAGAATCTCATATGGGCTGAATGGTAACCAGGCTGTGGGTGCTTATCAGACCATATCCAGATTAGGTGAGGAGAACATGGTTTCTGGAAGCACTTCTTTGCCAGGGTATATACCAAGCAGTTTAGGTCAGGATAATTTAGGTTGGGAATCATCCCGCGTATTAAACCTGGGATTGGACTTTGGATTACTTAAAAGCCGGATTGCAGGTAATATCAACTGGTATAAAACCAATACTATGGATTTGCTGCTGGGCAGGACAATATCGGCCGTGCATGGTATTACATCAATAACACAGAACATTGGAGAAACTGAAAGCAGCGGTCTTGAATTGTCTCTTACTTCAAGAAACATAGTAACAAGCAATTTCAAATGGTCAATGACTGGAAATATCTCTTTTTTTAAGAATAAAATCGTTTCATTATATGGAGAGTTGGATGAACAGGGTAATGAGATTGATGATGTTGCTAATGCATGGTTTATTGGTAAACCAATCAGGGTAAACTACGATTATGTATATGATGGTGTCTGGCAGACGGATGAAGCTGAAGAAGCTGCAAAATGGAATACACAACCAGGATACCTTAAGCTAAAGGATGTTAACAATGATTATGCTCTGACTGCTGAAGACAGGCAAATAATCGGCCAGCAGGATCCCAAATTTATTTGGGGATTAACCAACTCTTTCACTTATAAGAATTTAAAACTCGAAATTTTTGTACATGGTGTACACGGTGTAACACGTTATAATGACCTGTTGCGCGACAATCTTGTTACTCAAGAGACTCGCCGTACACCCATGGAGAAGAACTGGTGGACGCCTGAAAATCCAACTAATGATTTTTATATGAATAAATACGAAGCAAAGTTTATGCAAGGTATTGAGGGACTAATCTATGAAAACGCGAGCTTCATACGTCTTAAGGATGTCTCCCTTTCATATGATTTTTCGAAGGATATGATCGGAAAGATCAGGATCAACAGGTTAAGGTTATTTATTACCGGTCGTAACCTATTTACATTAACAGAATGGAATGGACTTGATCCGGAGCTTGATTTACCGAGAAGTTATCCTCTTCAGAAGGAATATGTTTTTGGGATCAACCTTGGATTTTAATGAAAATCTTTAGTTAGAAATTAATAAAATATAAGATCATGAAAATAAAATCAATATATTGTATTACAGCCACATTGGTGTTTATTCTGGGCTATGGTTGTTCAAAAGATTATCTTGATGAAAAACCTCCACACATAATAGCCAGTGAATCCCTCTTTACTGATCTTGCCGGTTTTGAAGCAGGACTGAACGGCCTTTATTCATTGGCCAGGGCAGAAAGAAGGGAGTATGAGGGATGTGAATTTATTTTTAATGGGACAGACAATATATGCAGTAATTATCCTCAAAATTACCTTTACCAGGATTGGGGAGGACTTAATAATCCGGAGGATGCAGACTTTAAATGGCTTTTTGAATGGCTATATTCCACAATTAATTCAGCGAATACTATTATTAATCGGGCTGAAAATGAAGATATTGACTGGTCAGGTGGTGGTACAGCACCTGGAGATAACAAAAACAGGGTAATAGCTGAGGCCAGGGCCCTGCGTGCATTGTCATATCGGCACCTTACTTATGGATGGGGTGATGTTCCAATGGTTTTTAAAGAGGCTGTTGGATCTGAAATAAAAACCGACTGGGAACGTTCACCTGTTGCCGAAATCAGAAAACTTATTATATCCGATTTTAAATTTGCACAACAGCATATTCCTGTTGAAGGATCATTAAGAGGCAGGCTGACAAAAGGAGCCGTACAGCATTGGTTAGCTGAAATGTATCTTCTTATGAATAAACCTGACAGTGCCCTTTTTTGGACAAACCAGGTAATCGATAATCCGGCATATAAGCTTATTACTGAACGTTACGGTGTTAAAAAAAGTGACCCTGGAATTCCGTTTATGGACATGTTTATTGAAGGGAATCAAAACCGTGAGGAGGGAAATACCGAAGCTCTCTGGGTGACACAATTTGAGTTAGGTGCTATTGGAGGAGAAGGGACACGTATTCGTCGTATCCATGGAGGAAGGTATGATACGTGGCAGATTGGTGCTGTAAAGCCGTGGCGGATT
>DATFLA010000458.1:0-4473 GCA_035268305.1 Bacteroidales bacterium
ATTCTGAACTTGTTGAAGAAAACTTTGAATCCATCAATGCAATAGCTTCATATATTTTAACTAAAACTGAAAACGGTCAGCACTAACGTACTGGTTATTAAACCTGATAAATATGTGCGGAATTGTTGGGATTTATAATAACAGTGTACGGATGCAGGACTCTGAGTCCCTGTTAAAAAGAATGCTTGAAAGAATAAGCTACAGGGGTCCCGATGAGAGTGGAATATACCTGAACAAACATGTTGCTCTTGGCAGTGTAAGGCTTAGTATAATTGATATTAAAACCGGTCAGCAACCTTTATCATCTGCAGATGGGAAATACTGGATAGTCTTTAACGGTGAGATATTTAACTATATTGAGCTGAAAGCCGAACTCCTGAAATTGGGTTATGCCTTCAGAACGGAATGTGATACTGAGGTGCTTCTAAATGCTTACCTGGCATTTGGACCTGATTGTTTAAACAGGCTCAACGGACAGTTTGTATTCGCCATCTGGAATAATGAAAAGGAGGAATTATTCCTTGCCCGCGACCGTGTTGGCATAAGGCCTCTGTTTTATACATGGACAAATAATATTTTTGTCTTCGGCTCGGAGATTAAAACTATACTAGAACACCCGCAGGTTAATGCAGAAATTGACCCGGTCTCTATGTCACAGATCTTTACCTTCTGGTCAACATTAACACCTAATACAGTTTTTAAAGGAATCTATGAAGTACCTCCTGGTCATTTCATGCAGATATCGGGTGGAAGGACCATTATTAAACAATACTGGTCGCTCAGCTACCCTGTTGATAATGATTCTTACTTTAAAGGCACAATAGATGAAGCTGCAGAAGAACTGGAGTTACTGCTGACAGATGCGGCCAGGATACGTCTGAGAGCAGATGTACAGGTAGCGGCTTATTTAAGTGGCGGACTCGACTCAAGTGCCACAACAGCTCTTATAAAGAAAGTGATGCCCGAAGCACTTCAGACTTTCTCGATAAGGTTTGAAGATGATGAGTTTGATGAAACAGGTTACCAGCAGGAAGTATCTCAATATCTTGGCACAAGACATATTGCCTTCACATGTACAAGGCAGGACATAGGTACCTATTTCCCCCAGGTTATCTGGCATTCAGAGAGCCCGATACTGCGAACAGCACCCGTCCCCATGTTCTGTCTTTCCAGAAAAGTCAGGGAGAATAATATAAAGGTAGTTATTACAGGTGAGGGCTCAGACGAGATGCTTGCAGGTTATGATATTTTC
Organism: Bacteroidales bacterium; assembly: GCA_035268305.1. Taxonomy (GTDB): domain Bacteria; phylum Bacteroidota; class Bacteroidia; order Bacteroidales; family VadinHA17; genus LD21. Next base: position 1,253 of record DATFLA010000458.1, read on the forward strand.
AAGGAAGCGGTAATAAGACAGTTTTGGTCGCGTCAGCCCGATTCGGTTTACAGACCCCTTCTCCTTCAGAAATTATATCCATACCTTGCCCAGTTCAAAGGGGAAAATAAGAGGATGCTGAAACTGTTCTTCGGTTACCAGTTGCAGGATACAGGATCTCCGTTTTATTCTCATATCCTGAGATGGAGAAATACTTCAAACATGCATGTATACTTTTCGGATGATCTGAAAGAGGCAGCAGTCAAAAGCGACCAGATTGAAGAGGTCAGGAAACTTCTCCCGAATGGATTTGATAACTACGATGTTCTGAATAAATCGCAATGGCTTGAGATAGTTACATTCATGTCGAGCTATCTCCTTTCATCACAGGGAGACAGGGTAGCCATGGCAAATTCAGTTGAAGGCAGATATCCTTTCCTCGATTACCGTCTTATTGAATTTGCATCCAAATTACCTCCCGATTTTAAGATGCACGGACTTAACGAAAAGTATATTCTTAAAAGGATGATGAGAAACCGCCTTCCGGAAAGTGTTCTTAAACGTCCGAAACAGGCTTACAGAGCCCCGGTTGCCAATAGTTTCCTTTCCACTCCGGTTAACAAATATGTAACTCATCTCCTGTCGGAAGATGAGATCAAACATACCGGTTTATTTCAGCATACCGCCGTTGAAAAACTGATAAATAAAATATCTGACGGACACCTGGCAACTGAAATGGAAAATATGGCTCTTGCAGGAATACTGTCTTCCCAATTGCTTTATCACCAGTATATTCTGAAGGACGATTATATTCCCACGGCCGGGAATCTTGCTGAATGCAGGGTTATCCGTGAGAGTAATCCGATATATACCTGATAATAACCATCTAAAAATTAATCCCATATATGAACTATATTTAAAATAAATATTACTTCTATCAGGGTTACATCCAACAATTAACATCAAAATAATAAACTCATGACAAATCAAGCAAAAAAGCCTTTCAGTAAAGACATTCTTATAATAAATGACATAGAGGCTGAATGCAACAGGCTAATTAATAATATCAGGGAAAGCGTATTTAACAGGTTAAACCGTCTTGGAGGAGTGATTGGTATCTCAGGTGGTATAGACTCATCTGTTTGCATGGCCCTTGCTGCAAGAGCTCTGGGTACTGATAAAATGCTTGCAATAATGCTGCCAGAACATGACTCAAGTAATGACAGTGCTTTGTTTGCCGGTAAACTGGCTGATAAATTTGGTGTTAAGGCTATTACTGAAAATATTACTGGCGCTCTTGATGGTTTCGGGTGTTATCAGAGAAGAGATGAAGCCGTAAAATCAGTCTTTCCAGAATACGATCCTTCTGAATACAAGATGAAGATAGGAATAAAAACTTCCGGTCTTTCCTCAAGCCTGCCTCCTATTTTTTCAGTGACAATTGTTGATAAAAATGGCAATGAACAGTCGCACCGTGTACCTGCACCTGAACTGCGGCAAATAGAGGCAGCCTCCAACCTTAAACAAAGAAGCAGAATGTCAATGCTTTATTATCATGCAGAGAGACTTCATTATGCCGTAATCGGGACTCCAAATAAACATGAGGTGGAACAGGGATTCTTTGTAAAGAACGGTGACGGGGGTGCTGATGTAATGCCCATATCACACCTCTTTAAAACCCAGGTTTACCAGATGGCCCATTACCTTGGCATTCCTGAAGAGATAATCAATCGAACACCTACGTCTGATACCTATTCTGCCGAACAGACCCAGGAAGAATTTTTCTTCCAGATGCCTTTTGAGGAGATGGATCTTCTATGGTATGCATTTAAAAATAATTATGATAAGGAAGAAGTAGCAGAAGTAATGGGTAAAACACCTGATGAGATACAAAGAATATTTGCAGGGTTTGACCGTAAAATAAAAACGACAGCTTATCTCAGGATGCAGCCAATAACTTTCTAAAACAACTCTTTACATGACAGAAATACCTCAGCGTTTACTAGGAGAAGCCCTGTTAAGATCTGCCCGTAAAACACCGGATAAGACGGCAATTATTGTACGATCTGACGAATACACTTATTCCGACCTTGCATCAGCTGCACTTAACCTTGCAGGATACCTGGCAGGTGCCGGCATTAAAAAAGGCGACAGGGTTGCCGTATATATGAATAATTCATGGCAGAGTGTTGTTTCAATCTACGGAATATCAATTTCCGGAGCCGTATTTCTTGTCATTAATCCGCAAACGAAAGCAGATAAATTACAATACATCCTTAAAGACAGCGGTGCAAAGATACTGATTACTGAAAGTCTTCTCCGGAATGAACTGACAGTGGCACTGAGGGATCCTGCCGACATCAGGGAGATAATAATCAGTGGAGAAAAAAGCTCACCCGCGGAATTAAAGAATATCCTGGTGACAGGCTTCGATGAGATGCTGAGCAACAACAACCATGACGTCCCCCTTCCTGTTGTAATTCCGAACGATCTTGCAGCATTAATTTATACATCAGGAAGCACGGGTTTTCCAAAAGGAGTTATGATGACCCACCAATCGATGGTCTTTACCTCCTGGAGTCTTATCGAATACCTGCGGCTTACCGATGATGACCGAATTATTCTCCTGCTGCCAATGGCATTCGACTACGGATTGTACCAGCTCATTATGGCGGTTACTGCAGGAGGATCTCTCATCGTTGAACAGTCATTCACATTTCCTGCTTCAGTATATAAGCAGATTGAGAAATATAAACCAACAGTTTTTCCCGGCGTCCCTACAATATATGCTATGATGATAGCATCATCAAAGAAAAGCGGTCTGTCCTTCGAATGCATTAAAAAGGTTACCAATACAGCTGCAGCGCTGCCCGCAGAATTTACACCGGAACTCAAAAAAATATTCCCTGATGCACTTATCTTCAGAATGTACGGACTCACCGAATGTAAAAGAGTCTGTTACCTGGAACCTGAACTTGTAGACTTAAAACCTAATTCTGTCGGTAAAGCTATCCCCGGAACAGAGGTATTCCTGCTGACACCCGAAGAGAACCCGGTAAAACCGGGCGAAAACGGAATATTACATGTAAGAGGTCCGCATGTTATGCTTGGATACTGGCATAAAGAAGAACTGAGCAATACGATGCTTAAAACAGGCTCCCTGCCGGGGGAAAGAATTTTATGTACAAACGACTGGTTCAGGATGGACGAAGACGGATTTCTTTATTTCCAGGGCAGGACTG
>DATFLA010000459.1:0-2508 GCA_035268305.1 Bacteroidales bacterium
CTTTAACAAGAAGAAGCTGTCTCTTTGCCCATTTATTAATATAATTCTGTATTATGGCAGCGCTGTCTGAATCAGTGACATTATTCTGCAGGAGAGAAGGAACTTCATCATAATAGAGAATAACGTTTCCTACTTCCGCCAGGGGTATCCTTTTAACGGCAGGTTTGTTGTTTTTACAACCTGCCATAACGGATAATGCCAATAACAAAAAAACAGTTCTACTCATTCTGTAATTTCTTTTTTATTTCTTTCAGGACGGAATCATCAATCAAAACGGGATAATCAGCCTTTAATTGTTCGATCCATTTCTTATCGAGGTAATCCTGGTAAGCCGACATTACTTCACCGGTTACCTCTCCGAGAGGCTTTGGCTGTGGTGCCAGTACACTTGTAATATCAATAATTGCGGGATACCCTTTGTAAGTTGTCAGACGGTACCCGGAAGTCCATTTCATTCCATCAAGTTCGCTGTCATCACCTTTGTACCAACGCCCCTTTTTAATGAACAGAACAGTATCGCCGGGTGTATTGAATCTGGCAGAAAGAAGCTCATCCCTGTTTTCCTTCCTGTTGTATTTTTTGTACATCTTAAAAAGCTCCTTACCGCGTCCTGGTGATTTCAGAGTATATATGCTTGCTTCCATGCCCGGTTTGCTCAGATAATCGTGTTTATGTTCATCATAATACATTTCAAGTCCGGTAGTATCCTGTGTTACCTTATCCCATATCATTTTGGAAGAAATGTCAAAAAGCAGGATGCCATCATGGAATTCATTCATAAGGTATCTGAACCCGGGGTATTTTTTTTCGAGAACAGAATTCTCATAGCTAAGAATATTTTCTGATGAAATTGCATCGACAGATCTCTCAACAAACAGCCTCGGATTACTGGTACCCGGCATCGGACCTCTTTTTTCAATGTAGTCGGCAAAATCACCTGTTGAAAGATGCCGGTCAGCGAAAGAATAGAGGTTACCTACAGGCATTACTGAACGATCATATTTTTTTGTACCCTGCATTATCAGTGTATCTGTGTGATCGACGAACCAGTCAAAGGCATCCTGGTTGATTACAAAGTAATATTCTTTCTTTAATTTATCAATTAATGATCTTTTACTTAGTGAGTTAAGGTACGATTTATTCAGTCTGCTTTCAAGATATGAGCGGGTCTCATTAAAGGTTCCCGGTGCTTTTCTGTCTAGTAGTTTAATAATATGCCAGCCATATGCTGATCTTACCGGCTTTGTAAAATCACCAGTATCTTTTATGGCAAAAGCGGCATCGGCAAAATCGTTTATTATTTCACCGGCTCCGAACCAGTTCAATTCGCCGCCTTTTTGTGCAGAGGCTTTATGGTCGGAATATTTCCTTGCCATCTCAGCAAATGAGGCTCCTTTAAGTAGTTTGTTGTAGATGGAGTCTATTTCATCCTTTGCCTGTCCAGCCATCTCTTCGTCTGTCCCGGGAGGTACGGCCTTCATTATATGGGCTACCTTAATTTTCCCTCTTGAAGGACGGATATCTGCTACTTTAATAATGTGATATCCGTAAGGTGTTCTTACAGGTTTCGATATTTCTCCTTTTTTCATTGAATAAACAGCATCTTCAAATGGCATAATCATCTGGAATACTGTGAAATATCCGAGGTTTCCGCCATTTATCTTTACAGAAGGATCGTCAGATGTGCTTCTTGCTACTTCTTCAAATGATTCGCCCTGGATTATTCTTTGCCTTACATCAATGGCTTTTTTCCATGCTTTGAGGGTGTCTTCCGGCGATGCATCTGAAGGCAGAGCAATAAGAATATGCCATGCATTTATTTCCTTAAGAGATCTTTCATATGCTTTCCTTAGCAACTTCTCCTTTACCAGTGTATCGGTAAGATAGTTCTGAGCTAGCTGGTTCCTGTATCCTTTAAGTTCCTTTCTGAATGACCTTGTTGTATCATATCCTTCCTTCAGTGCTTCAGCTACTTTAAGTTTGAAGATTATATATTGCTGCAGGTATTTTTCAATATTCTGGTCCTTTCCGGGTTCGGTATTCTTTTTATACATCCTGATAAATTCTCCCGCGTCAACCTTATTGCCGCCGACAGTCATCAATATCTTATCATTGAGGTCCTGTCCCCGGCAAAGCATTGGCAGAAGAAGAGCAACTAGTGTTATTAATGATTTGATCTTCATCAGAATAATACGAAACCTTTTACTCAAATGATTTTCTGCTATAATTAGGAGCTTCGCGTGTTATCGATACATCATGCGGATGGCTTTCAATAACCCCTGAGTTGGTTATTCTTACAAATTTGCTCTCCTCTTTAAGCGTCTTAATACTGCGAGCGCCAACGTAACCCATACCGGCCCTCAGTCCACCCATCAACTGGTAAATGACTTCAGCCAGAGTGCCTTTGTAAGGTACTCTGGCTTCAATACCCTCAGGTACCAGCTTTTTTAGATCATCTTCCATATCCTGGAAATACCTGTCTTTTGAACCCTGCTGCATGGCTTCAAT
>DATFLA010000460.1:0-2792 GCA_035268305.1 Bacteroidales bacterium
AGAGGGGACTACAATAGGTTACAAGGTTATACGTAAATTTCCGGTGGTAAATACTAAAAAAATAAGGATATCCATAACCGATGCAAAAGCTTGCCCTGTAATTTCCAATATTGAATTGTACAGGGCACCAGGTGATTGAAAGGCTCTGAAGCAAAAGGATTTTCTACAGTAATAATACTGTCGCTATTGATCGAGCTGGAACATCCTGGCTATTTTAATAGCTGCAGTTATCCTTTTTGAGAGTCCAACCCAATCTTTCTTTTTTATAATATCTTTTGTTATAAGGTTTGATCCTATTCCAACACAGGTTACGCCTGCGCTGAACCATTCTCTGAGGTTCTCGAGTGTCGGTTCAACACCTCCCGTTGGCATGATGCTGGTCCACGGACTGGGTCCCTTAATTGCTTTGACAAAATCGGGTCCACCTACACACGACCCTGGAAAAATTTTAACCAGTTCGGCTCCCAATTCCTCGGCATAGTTAATTTCAGAGAGAGTCCCGCAACCGGGAGACCACATGATCTTCCTCCTGTTACATACCTTTGCCATCTCAGGATTGAGTACAGGCGATACAATGAAGTTAGCACCCAGCTGAATATACAGGGAAGCTGTCCCTGCATCGACAACTGATCCAACTCCCATGATCAGATCCGGCGTTTCCTTTTCTGCCCATTTATTAAGCTCGGAAAACAGTTCATGGGCATAATCGCCACGGTTGGTGAACTCGAAAACCTTTATACCTGCGTCTGCTGAAGCTTTAATAACATTCCTGCAAACAGCAGGATCCTTATGGTAAAAAACAGGAATGATACCTGTCTCTTTCATTTTATTGAATACATCAATGCGTGTGAATCTTGCCATCTTTTTTTGGTTTGTAACAAATGTATTTAAAATTAGAAGATTTTAAAAGTCAGTACAATCCATAACACTAATAATTAGTTTAAAATACTGTTTTTATTTATTGCTTTATTGTGATTTCTGACTTTCATCAAATGTCATTCGGCTTTATCTCCGGGAATCATTATATTAGCATCTCAAACTCCTACAATGGTACTAAACTATATATGGATCGCATTCTTCCTTATTGGCTTCCTGGTAGCACTCGGCCAGCTTATTTTTACAGGTAATATACAGATATTCAATGATCTGGTAAACGCTGTATTTACAAATGCCAAGACAGGCTTTGAGATTTCACTGGGACTGACAGGTGCACTTACATTGTGGATGGGGCTGCTGAAGGTAGGGGAAAAAGGAGGCGTCGTGAAGATACTTGGTCGTCTGATAGGACCTCTCTTTGAAAGATTGTTCCCGGAACTGCCGAGAGGACATCCGGCATACGGGTCTATTATGCTTAACATCTCTGCCAACATGCTGGGCCTTGATAATGCAGCAACACCTGTCGGCCTTAAGGCAATGAAGGAGATGCAGGAGGTCAATCCCAAAAAAGACACTGCATCAAATGCCCAGATAATGTTCATGGTTCTGAATGCTGCAGGAATAACGATAATACCTGTAAGTATAATAGTATACAGGACACAGCTTGGAGCCGCCAACCCTGCCGATATATTTATTCCAATACTTATATCCACTTTTTTTGCCAATATCACCGGTATGATAAGTGTAGCGATTGTCCAGAAGATAAATCTCTTCGATAAAGTAATAATGGCTTACCTGGGAGGTTTGACAGCCATTGTTGCAGGAATAATATATTATTTCAGTCACCTGCCCAAAGAGCAGATATCAACAATATCTACATTTGCAGCTAACTTCACACTGATATTCATAATAGTTGTTTTTATTGTGCTGGCACTTATTAAGAAGGTAAATGTATATGATGCCTTTATTGAAGGGGCAAAAGAAGGATTTGGAATAGCAGTAAAGATTATTCCTTTTCTTGTGGCTATCCTGGTGGGTATAGGAATCTTCAGGGCTTCGGGCGCCATGGATTTTATTATTGCGGGGATAACAAAATTTTTTGCTTGGCTAGGTGTTGATACCCGGTTTACTGCCGCTCTGCCCGTGGCATTCATGAAACCACTTTCCGGTAGTGGTGCCCGCGGACTTATGATTGATGCTATGACAACGCATGGTCCGGACTCTTTTATCGGACGGCTTGCCTGTACTATGCAGGGTACAACTGATACAACATTTTATATTGTTGCCGTGTATTTTGGTTCAGTAGGGATTAAAAATACAAGGCATGCTATTGGCTGTGGACTACTCGCTGATCTTGCAGGCTTTACGGCTGCTATATTTCTCTCGTACCTGTTCTTCTCATAAATACTTTGTAGATGGATGTTCTGACTACATCGGTACTTGTTGGTATAAGCATTGTGGCAATAATAATTCTGACTTCCAAAATGAAGCTAAAAGCCTTTGTTGCCCTTTTCCTTGTCTCTCTCTTCCTGGCTTTTACAACCCTCCCTGTCAATACTATTGTTACAACACTTAAAACGGGGTTCGGAAATACAATGGCCTCCATAGGCTTTCTTATCATCCTGGGAGCGATGATAGGTATAACACTAGACAGGACAGGTGCAACACTGAGTATTGCCAGGTTCATTTTGTCAAAGACAGGAGAAAAAAGAAGTTCCAGGGCTCTTGGCATTACAGGATTCATAACCGGCATCCCCATTTTTTGCGATTCAGCCTTTATCATTCTGAGCGGACTGGCTAAATCGTTCAGTTCCAAATCGAAGATTGCCATGCCCTTTATGGCTACCGTACTTGCTTCTTCCCTTTATTCAGTCCACTGTCTTATCCCTCCTCATCCCGGTGCACTGGCCGCTGCC
>DATFLA010000461.1:0-4794 GCA_035268305.1 Bacteroidales bacterium
GCTGTTGAAGCGCCTTTCTATGGCAAGAATGTACAGTCTATGCTTAAGCTGGGAAGGGCGCAGGGTGCTGCCATCGCAGCAGCCCTCTCAAGGTCTCTCCCGGTTTTTGAATATGCTCCAAGAAAAATTAAAATGGCAATAACCGGGCAGGGAGCTGCTTCTAAAGAACAGGTTGCGGCAATGCTTATGAATATTTTAAAATTCAGCCTTGAGGATATTAAGCTTGATGCAACAGACGGCCTGGCAGCTGCACTATGTCATTTTTACCAGACAGATAATCCTGTTGCAGAAAAAAAATACAACAGCTGGAAAGATTTTATGAATAAAAATCCGGGCAGGGTAAAAACAAAGAAATAGGCTGCTGCTATATAGTAGCTACTGCTAGTGCTGCAACACTTATCGTTACTCCGGGCAGCTTCAGTAACTCACAGACACACGATTCGATTGTCGACCCTGTTGTGATAACATCATCAACAAGCAGGATGTGCCTGTTACTGACAATATCCGCAGCAGACACACGGAATATACCTTCAACATTTGTCCACCTCTCATAACGCGACCGGCGCGTCTGGGTCGAAGAAGGAACAACTCTTGTAAGGGCATTTGTTTCCACAGGTATCCCCGTAACCCCGGATATACCTTCAGAAATTATTTCACTCTGGTTGAATCCCCTTATTCGCCTTTTTCCCGGATGCAGCGGAACCGGCACAATAAGATTGATCCCGCTTGTAAAGCCTGAAGATTTAAGCGATAAACCATATATCCTGCCCAGTTCATAACCAATCTCTTTAATACCCCTGTATTTAAGATTATGAATCAAATTCCTTATACGGCTGCCCTTGCTGTAATACGAAAAAGCTGCAGCCTTTTCTATATAACACCTGCCCCAGAAAAGCTGTTCAACAGGATTGCCCGGAAGCATGTGATAGCCTGTCCGGGGCATAGAAACATAACACTCCGTACAAATCAGGCTCTCATTTCTCAACAACTGGTTTCCACACCCGTAACAAACACGAGGGAACAGGAGACTGATAAAATCGTCCCAAAGATCATACAGGTAATTCATGCAGCGATATGAATTATTACTGTAAAGATATAAAATAGTAAGGAACAGGAATACGGGTACCTGATATCGATTTTTACAGGACTACCCTGCTGCTGATACTTTCAGCTATCTTGCTGAATTCTTCAGGTTCCAGGCTGAGCTTCGGATTCCTGAAGTTGATATCATCCATCGAATCCATAGGCACAAGATGGATATGAGCATGTGGCACTTCAAGGCCAATAACAGCTATCCCTATGCGGTTGCATGGGATTACACTCCTGATGGCAGTTGCCACCTTCCTGGAAAACAATATCATCGCAGCCAGTGTATCATCGCTGAGGTCGAAAATATAATCAGTCTCTTCCTTCGGAACCACAAGCGTATGACCTTTCCTCAGGGGATTAATGTCAAGAAAAGCGAAGAAATTTTCGTCCTCTGCGATCTTATAACAGGGGATCTCACCTTTGATGATCTTTGTGAAGATTGTTGCCATGATCAGTAAAAACGATTATAAGGAAATAGCAATTATCTCAAAAGGAATAATACCTGAAGGGACTTTAATTTCAGCAACATCACCCACTTTTCTTCCGATCAGGCCTTTGGCTATTGGTGAATTAACTGCAATCTTACCCTGTTTAAGGTTTGCTTCACTTTCAGGAACAAGCTGGTATTCCATCACGGTATTGTTCAGTTTGTTTCTGATTTTCACCTTGTTGAGTATCTGAACAGATGTAGTATCTATCTTTGATTCATCTATTATTCTTGAACGGGCAATAGTATCCTCTAGCTTGGAAATCTTCAATTCAAGCATACCCTGTGCCTCCTTGGCAGCAGAATATTCTGCGTTCTCAGAAAGGTCGCCTTTATCCCTTGCCTCAGCGATTTGCTTGGATATCGCAGGTCTCTCAATATTTCTTAACTGATCGAGTTCTTCTTTCAGTTTTTGGAGACCATCCTCTGTCACATATATAACCTCTGACATTTCTTCTCTAATATTTAAAAAACAAGAAGAATCCCGGGTATTCCGGAACTCTTCATGAGCAAATGTAATAATTAATTTGATTAATTACAAATAATTATTTCTCAAAACAGGTGTTTCACAATTAATTATAGAATAAAGAATTAGATTTTCACCATTTACTTATATTTTCTCCCTGCTTTTCTTGTTTTTGATCTGTCCTTTTTCCTTTTTACCTTATCGCGTGATTTTATGTCTTTCATGTTCTGTTTCATCCGGGCCTTAACCTCATCTGTTTGTATCTCATAAGAATGTTTACGGGTATCCTTAACAGATTTTTCATATTCCTTTTTCAGTTTCTTCTGGTTAGCCTCCTGTTTCCTTTTGGCTTTTGTAACCGAACGCGGCTCCTTAACCCTGGGTTGTTTGGAGGAAGAACGTGATTTGCCAAACAAACTACGTTCGGTATGTTTCATTGTATTCCTTTTAAAAATCTGGGCTTCTGATGGTCCGGCTGCAAGCAGGGCCAGTATCAGGAGTAATATTAATCTCTTCATATAAAATTTATTCAACATTATAAACAACAATAATTATTTACCGTAAACGTTAATTTCTCACCGGTAATATTAATTTTGAAAAAAATATAATTCTGGCGACAAAACCAAATATAGCCTTTTTTTTATTAGCTCTTGCACTGATGAGCCTTGCCGTATCGTGTAAAAAGAGTGAAAATGATGTTATTCCCAACACTTATGTTGATTTTACACTCGACCTTGGTGACCCTGAGTTTGTCAGTCTCAACACTCTTGGAGGATCTGCTGCCGTCGACTCAAAAACAAATAACTGGGGACTCAATGCTGCCGGTTTCGACGGAAATGGTATTATAATATGTGCATGGGTGGATGAATTTTACGCATACGACAGGACCTGTCCTCACGATTATGTTGTAAATGGTCTCAGTATACCTGTAAACATCGATCCCTCCTCATCCATGTTTGCGATATGTCCGGAATGCGGCACCAAATATGCCCTGACGGCAGGTGGAACACCTGCGTCAGGACCAGGAAAATATCCTCTTAAAAACTATAAAACTTATTTTGACGGCAGGTATGTAAGAGTGTGGAACAATCACTGATATTCCTTCACCCCGAATATACCTCCAAATGATCAATACCTGTAATGCTCCGGTTTAAACGGGCCCGCAGCTGGTACCCCTATATAGTCTGCCTGTTCACCAGAAAGCTTGGTAAGTTTAACACCCAGCTGGTCAAGATGTAACCTGGCTACCTCTTCGTCGAGATATTTAGGCAGCCTGTAAACACCTGTCTCATAATTATTTTTCCAGAGATCAATTTGAGCCAGTGTCTGGTTGCTGAACGAGTTACTCATAACAAATGAAGGATGTCCTGTGGCACAGCCGAGGTTAACAAGCCTTCCCTCGGCAAGCATGAATATAGCATGTCCGTCGGGAAATACATATTTATCAACCTGTGGTTTGATATTGATCTTATCCACACCTTCTGCCTCATTAAGATTATCGACCTGTATCTCATTGTCAAAGTGCCCTATGTTACATACTATGGCCTGATCCTTCATTTTCTTCATATGTTCAACAGTAATGATATCCCTGTTACCGGTAGCAGTAACATAAATATTGCCTTCCCCCAGAGCATCTTCAACTGTTTTAACCTCAAAACCTTCCATAGAAGCCTGCAATGCACATATAGGATCTATTTCCGTTACGATGACCCTGGCACCGTATGACCTCATAGACCTGGCACATCCCTTGCCAACATCTCCATAACCGCATACAACAACTACTTTACCTGCAATCATCACATCGGTGGCTCTTTTAATACCGTCGGCAAGAGATTCCCTGCAACCATACAGGTTATCGAATTTTGACTTTGTCACTGAATCGTTCACATTAATAGCAGGTACAAGCAATTCCCCGTTTTCCATCATCTGGTAAAGACGGTGAACCCCGGTGGTGGTTTCCTCGGAGATCCCTTTAAGATCATTCACCATGTTATGCCATTTACCAGGCTCCTCTTTAAGCAGGTTCCTGAGTGTTGCAAAGATAACTGATTCTTCCCTGCTTCCCGGCTTCCTTTCGAGTATCTCAGGTGAATTCTCCACTTTATAACCCATGTGTACCAGTAATGAGGCATCGCCCCCGTCATCAACTATCAGGTTCGGACCTTTTCCCCCGGGAAAAGAAAGAGCCTGTGCGGTACACCACCAGTATTCCTCAAGGGTTTCACCTTTCCAGGCAAAAACAGGAATACCACTTGCTGCTATTGCGGCGGCGGCATGATCCTGCGTTGAAAATATATTGCAGCTTGCCCAGCGCACATCTGCTCCCAGTTCTGCAAGAGTCTCTATAAGAACTGCGGTCTGAATTGTCATATGTAATGATCCTGTAATGCGTGCACCTTTAAGCGGCTTCTCAGAAGAGTATTTTTTCCGTATAGCCAATAACCCCGGCATCTCTTTTTCTGCTATCTCAATTTCTTTCCTGCCAAAATCAGCCAGCGAAATATCTTTTACCTTGTACTGCATTATGTCTGTTTTAACGTCCATATTATATTTTATTTTAGGAGTGCAAAGATAATAAAACTATTGCTTATTCAGGATAATATTTTCATAGTATTATCCCTGTCAATCTCCATCTGTTCAGCCAGTTGTTTGATATTTTCAAATTTTTTCTCCGACCTGAGTCTTTTTCTGAAAGCAAGGGTTATTTTATGCCCGTAGATATCACCGCTGAAGTTGATGATATGCACCTCCA
>DATFLA010000462.1:0-3112 GCA_035268305.1 Bacteroidales bacterium
TGGGCCATCATTACTATGGCCTTCACTTTGATAATGATGAATGGATATTCAGGGAATGGGCACCCAATGCCACCAGTATCTTCCTTGTAGGTACCTTCAACGGATGGAAAGAGACCGGGGAATATTCAATGAACAGGATTAATAATTATGGCGACTGGGAAATAACACTTCCTGAAAATGCCCTGACCCATAAGGATCTGTTCAAGCTGTCGGTGCACTGGAAAGGTGGTCATGGAGAAAGGATACCATCCTATGCAACAAGAGTTGTCCAGGACGACAATACGAAGATATTCAGCGCTCAGGTATGGAAACCCCGTACAGAATATCTCTGGGTAGTAAATGATTTCAAACCTTCGGGTGGTGTGCCTCTTATATACGAAGCACATATTGGAATGGCTACTTCCGAAGAAAAAACGGGAACTTACCGCGAATTCAGGGAATATGTGCTTCCCAGGATAATAACTGCCGGGTATAATACAATCCAGCTGATGGCTGTACAGGAACATCCATTCTATGGCTCATTCGGATACCATGTGTCAAGCTTCTTCTCAGCTTCATCACGATTCGGATCACCGGAAGACCTTAAGGAACTGATAGATGCTGCACACCAGGCAGGAATAAGGGTTATCATGGACCTCGTACATTCGCATTCAGTAAGGAATGTCAATGAAGGTCTTGGCCTCTTTGACGGCTCCCCGGGTCAGTATTTCCATACCGGCGACAGAAGATATCATGTAGCCTGGGACTCTTTATGCTTTGACTACGGAAAGGATAATGTAATCCATTTCCTGTTGTCTAACTGCCGTTACTGGCTTGAGGAGTACAGGTTCGATGGTTTCAGGTTCGACGGCATAACAAGTATGATATATTTCGATCACGGTCTCGGAAAGAACTTTACTGCATACAATGAATATTTCAACGGTAATGAAGATGAAGATGCCCTTATTTATCTTTTTCTTGCCAACAAGCTGATACATAGCTATAAACCCGACGCTGTTACAATAGCCGAGGAAATGAGCGGTATGCCGGGACTGGCTGCACCTACTGCTAAAAAGGGCTTTGGTTTCGATTACAGGCTGTCGATGGGTGTTCCTGATTTCTGGATCAAACTCATCAAGGAAACCATGGATGAACACTGGGATACAGGTAACATTATGTATGAACTTACCCAGCATCGTCCTGAAGAAAGAGTAATTTCTTATTGCGAGTCTCACGACCAGGCCCTGGTAGGCGACAAAACAATTATATTCAGAATGATAGACGCTGAGATGTACACAGGCATGTCCAAATCATACCACAGCTTTGTGATTGACAGAGGGATGGCCCTTCACAAGATGATCAGGCTGATCACCTTCAGTACATCCGCAGGGGGATACCTTAACTTCATGGGCAATGAATTCGGTCACCCCGAATGGATAGATTTCCCAAGGGAAGGTAATAACTGGAGTTATAAATATGCCCGAAGGCAATGGCAGCTTGTCGATAATACCGATCTTAAATACCATTACCTTGCCAATTTCGACAGGGACATGATAAACCTGGAGAGGCAGTACAGCTTCCTCGACGACCTGTATATCAACAGGATATACGACAATAGTTCAGACAAGATAGTCTCATATATGAGGGGTGACCTTCTTTTCGTGTTCAACCTGCACCCCTCATCGTCATATACTGATTACGGCATCCCCGTGCCTGGAAGATTCAGGATAATACTGGATACAGACGATGAAAATTACGGTGGATTCAACAGGATCGACAGGAACAGGATATACCTTTCCGTACGTAAGGCAGAAAAGAACATAATAAGTGCTCCTCTCTACCTTTACCTGTACCTGCCGGCACGTACCGCCCTTGTTCTGAAAAAGGAACCTGTTCCCAGGGCAACAGATATTTAATCAATCCACCTGAGAAGGTAAAAATCCTGTTTATGAGGTAGATCCTTGTGCTTTGGATATATCCTTATGCCGTAAAAGAATGAGCCGGCTTTCTCCGGAACCAGGCTTGCCCTGTACAGGCATTTGCCTGCCTTACAGCTTATCAGCTCAAATTCCTCACTGGCAACAAATTCATGTTCACCATATTTACCCATACGGGTTATTATGAATTCAACTCCAACATTTTCCTTGGGGATATTTTTTACATCCAGGGCAATTTCAGTCTGGTAATCATGTCCCGACTTGTAAACATTATCGGATGAGCGCTCCAAACTGTAATTGACAACTTCAATGTTATCCCATTCCTCCCTCATCCTCTGTTTCCATTCAGCTATCTCCCTGGCTTTCTCAAAGTTATTGGCTACAAGCAGCTTACTCCTTTCAGATAATTTAGAGTAATATTTGTCATAGTAGTCATCTATCATCCTTTTCATTGTAAACTCCGGTGCGATCTTCACCATTGTGTTTTTCATATGGCTTATCCATTCTACCGGAACACCTTTCTCATTAAAGGAATAATATGCAGGAATGATCTCATATTCCAGCATGTTATAGATTGTCTCGGCATCTATGTCATTTTGCAGATCCTGGTTCTCGAAGGTTCTTTTCTTCGGAAGAGCCCAGCCGGCAAAGGCGCGATAGCCTTCAACCCACCAGCCGTCGAGCACGCTGAAATGTAATGTGCCGTTCATAACAGCCTTTTCTCCGCTCGTACCTGAAGCTTCCAGTGGCCTTGTCGGTGTATTCATCCATATATCCACACCTCTTACAAGGTATTTAGCCATCTCTATGTCGTAGTTTTCAAGGAACAGAACCTTACCTGTGAACTGAGGCATTTGTGATATCTCGAATATCCTTTTAATCAGGTCTTTGCCCCCTCCATCATGGGGATGTGCCTTACCGGCATATATGAATTGAACCGGTTTTTCTGGATTATTGACAATACGCTCAAGCCTGTCGAGATCAGTAAAAAGCAGGGATGCACGTTTATATGTCGCAAAACGTCTTGCAAAACCTATTGTTAGGGCTTTTTCATCGAGATGACTGCTTATACTCAGAAGAGTATGAGGACTGACATGTTTATCCATCATGTCAGACTGCAGGCGTTTCCTGATATGTGTAAACAGATTGTTTTTGAGATCTTTTTTTATCTCGTATATCTTCTTGTCATCAAGTGT
>DATFLA010000463.1:0-2245 GCA_035268305.1 Bacteroidales bacterium
CTTTTCTGCCTCCCTGGTAATCAATAAACCATGGTTGACCGCTTATAAGCATTACATTAGCTGATTGAAAATCACGATACAGGAAGTAGTCCTGACCAGTCTCCAGAAGGAAATCAGCCAGTTTCTCAAAATCATGTTCAAGCCTTCTTTCATTAAATGGGACAGCGAGAAGCTTCAGGAACATATACTTAAAGTAGTTCATATCCCACATCATCGACTGGCGGTCAAAACTTCTGTGAGGGTAACAAAGATCGAGGTTAAGCCCTTTCATACCGTTAGTCTGAAAACTTATAAGCTTGTCAAGAACTTTTTTATAAATATCTTCCGCTTCGTTATCAAAACCTGCTCCGCTAATATTTTTTTGCTGAAGCCAGGTAAAAAGATTCAGATCACCCAGGTCACGCAGATAATAAATATTCTCTTCCTGACTGTATCCGTAAATCTCCGGTACCGGCAGTCCTTTTGAGATAAAATGTTTTGTAAATCCGATAAATGCCTCATTCTCTTCAGGGTTGGCATTGTATGCACCGATAACTGTACGATTACCGTCGAATATTCTGAAATATTTCCTATCCGAACCTGACTGAGGAAGTGCTTTTGTATCTATATCTTTCTTCCCGAACAATCTCCTGTAACCTTCTGATACTATATCTATTTCATTCATAATTTCTATATTAAACCCCGCAATCAGTTTCTCAATTGCCTTTGGCTACCTTCTTAAACTGTCATTCTTAAACACTGGTCCCGGGTACCCGGAATGTCATTTAACTTTTACTTTGAATGACAATCAATTGTAAAATAACGCAGTAAAGCAATAGCGCTCTGCAGGAACAACCGAATGACTCATTTAAAATCTTTATAATCTGATATATATTTTCTTCCTGTATAGTAATAATGTTACCGACCAAATTATGAACACCTGCAATATGGCAAAAAGCAGGCTCCCATTATAATGTCCAGCAACAGGTGCAAATATTTTACTGTACAGCCATCCGTAGAGGCTTATTTTTCCACCTTCTGCAGGAATTTTTATTATAAGCATTATACCTGCCCATACTCCGGCCAATACATAGGCAAAGATAGCATTTGTACCAAAAACCCTGAAGAAATTACCCCATGCATGGAACTTAAAAACATCCGCTATCAGGTAGATTATTGCAAAGACACCCATACCAAGTCCTGCCGTGTAAAGGACATAGGAGCTCGTCCACAGGGGTTTGTTTATGGGGAAGACCATGTTCCAAAGTAATCCTAATCCTGCCGACGCTGCACCGAAGAGGAGAAGTTTAAACACCGAATGTCCACCTGAAGCACTCTTGCTTACCATGTCCCCTATATAGTATCCTATTATAACTGTAGCAACAGCAGGAATTGTGCTTAATATACCTTCCGGGTCGAAAGGAATACCAAATCCGGTATACAGGTGACTCTTTCCCAGCAATGCAAGATCTACTTTCAGAACAAAATTACCATGCAGTGAATAAGGATCCGTACCGCCGAAAAATGCGAGCAGTCCCCAGTAAATTAGAAGGATTGCAGCTGTAACTATCCAGAGGTACTGACGTCGTACTGAAAGACAAATAACTGCTCCGATACCATAAGCCAGAGCGATACGCTGAAGTACACCCATTATTCTTACAGAAGAGCTCTCGCCTGCAAGCACAGAAAGACTGTTCAGCAGTAAACCGAGGAGAAATATTGCCACCATCCTCCTGAAAATTCTGAAAAGCGAATTACCGTTAAGTACATTACCATACTTTTTAAGAGAGAACCATGTGGAGATTCCTACAATAAAAAGAAAAAACGGGAATACAAGGTCGGTTGGGGTACATCCATTCCATTTGGAATGTTCCAGTGGAGGGTAAATATATTCCCAGCTTCCCGGAGTATTGACTATAATCATGAAAGCCAGTGTCAGCCCCCTGAATATGTCAAGAGATACGAGTCTGTTGCTGCCTTTTGCCATTGTCAGAGAATTTTTGGTATAAATTTAATATGTATAATCCGTCAAAAGGCAGTAAAACAATTATAATTTACCTTTTTTGAAATATTTTAATGCC
Source organism: Bacteroidales bacterium (assembly GCA_035268305.1). Classification (GTDB taxonomy): domain Bacteria; phylum Bacteroidota; class Bacteroidia; order Bacteroidales; family VadinHA17; genus LD21. Next base: position 2,061 of record DATFLA010000463.1, read on the forward strand.
ATCCTGTCTTCCGGGTGTTTCGCAGAAAAATCGGCCCAGTAATCCGATATAGTGCTTTTTATCTCTTTCCTTAGTATCCATAGTCCCAGGAGGTTTGGCACAGTCATCAGTGCTATTGTAATGTACGAAAGGGACCATATTACCGTAGTGTCGGTAAATGAAGCAAGAAAAAAACCTGCAACATA
>DATFLA010000464.1:0-5092 GCA_035268305.1 Bacteroidales bacterium
CAGCAAGCTTAAACCTGTAGTTTGAGAATTTCTGGAGTATCTCCCCGGCGAGCCCGGTATATAACCTGAAGAAATCTGGATGAAGGTTCTCTTCTCTAATAATAAGTCTTGTACTTTCTTTTTCCGACATGTCACCCATCAGATTAAGAACATCCTGCGGTTCTGTGATATTAAAGCTATCATCAATAAGTTCAGCAATGAAAATATCTCCTGTTTTATGAAATTCAAGCATGGGGTTTTATCTTTCTACCAAGATACAAATTCCAGCGGTAACTGCCAACAGTACAGGTAAATTACTTATTATTACTACAATCCGGAGAGAATTTTCCCGGGATGGGCATCAGATTTCTGTAAAGTATGTCAGACCTGTTAACTTAATCAGGTGTCTACCTTTAATGAAGGAAGCTAATCCGGCCTGTCCTGAGCGTAGTCCTATCCAGGATACCTGTCTTAATGTTCGCTTCTTGTGCTTTCAATATAGTCGAGCACTATCGATTTGATAATATTGGCGAACCTGACACTGGGAATTTCTTCAGCGGTGAAATAGCGGGCTTCCTGTCCTTCAAGAAGAGTGATCTTTTCTATGGGGATATTGATTTTCCCTGAATAAATATACTTCACATTGTCATATACATCACCTTCAAAACAATCATATTTCCTGAAAAAGCTAAATTCTTTAATGTCTATATCCAGTTCTTCCTTTACCTCTCTGACAAGTGCCTCCTCGGGTAATTCCCCTTCTTCTGCATGACCACCTATCAGGTCCCAGTGGTTGGGGAAAGGTATTGACGGCTTATTATCACGTAAGGCAAGTAGAAACTCTCCTTTTTCGTTTTCAAGTATTATAGCTGCTATGGTTTTCATTTTAACAGTATTATGCCAGGTATTATTAACCGGTAAAGAGTGAAGATACTTCAATCCTGTTATTATCCGGATCGAGTGTCTCAAATTCAAAGTACCCGTCACCTGTTCTGCGGGGACCCCTAAGTACAGGATATCCATCGCGTTTCAGTTCTTCCGCTTTATCCCTCACACTACCCATACTGTCCACACCGAACGAGATATGGATAAGTCCGGTATGCTGTCTGTCCATTGTGTCATTCATATTAGGAGGGATACCTGGCATCTGCATCAGTTCAAGTCTCGACCCCGAAGAAAAAGAAAGGAAGTAGCTTTCAAACTGTTTTTCTTTATTGGTATACTTATTATTCGGCGTGGCACCGAAATACCTGGTATAGTATTCTTTCAGCCCCTCAAGGTTATGTGTCCATATTGCAATATGATCGATGTTCATTAGCATAAATTTTAAGTAATCAGTGCATTATCTCCATTATGTCCCTGAATTCAGCTGTCGTAGTTTCGGATGTATTATGTGAGGTAACCGCAAGTCCGAGCATTATTTTTGAGGGGAGATTAAGCTTATGACTTGTATATACCTTCCATGTTTGTCCGTCTGTACTGTAATAGCCGGTAAATGTATCGGCTGTGCGCCGGAGCCTAATCCATGTGTCGGGGTATAATACCGGAAACTCAGGTGTCCCCTCTGCACCGGCCGGGTATATGGCTTTCATTTTGCCATCTTTCTGCTGCCTGTACTGGAATTCATATCCCCCGTTATTGTGGTTCCTGGCGCTGTTATCGGGGAAGACCTGGAAGAAGATATGCCTGCATCCCGCAGTAAGATCTTCGCGAGCCATCAGACCAGCTTTTGTATAGAGGTTGGCGGGCGTAAGTCCTTCAATACGTGCTGCAATGTCAAAGTCGCCTTTATGTTCAATATATACAAAAGTAAACTCATCTTTTACTCCCCAGATGTCGGTTCCTCCCGATGTTATATCAAAACCATTCCCTGCTATTGAAACACTTCCCTGTGGTTGCGGGTTGCCGATTGTGGTTATGGTGAAATCCTTAAGAGGTATCTGTCTTTTCATTTCCGTTGTTGTTGCCTGTGCCTGAATGATCTGCATAAAGCCGAGAAAAAAGGAAAAGGCTATAATAAGGGCATAAATCTTTTTATTCATAAATTGTGGTTTTAGGTTATTTACTGGTGTAAAAATTAATAACAAATTCTCTTATCAGAATGTCTTCATTATATTGTTAACGAACCTCTCCAGCTTTTCCCTGTCGAGCTTTCCGCCGGTCCTGACGCCACTGCAAATATCAACAGCGAAAGGAGCAACCTCTTCAATAGCTCTTTGTACGTTATCGGGATTCAGGCCTCCCGCAAGAAAGACAGGACATTCAGATTTTTCTGTAATCTTTCTGCTGAGTCTCCAGTCGTGTACCCTTCCTGTTCCTCCCAGTTCTTTTATCTTTAAGCCGGGGTTTCCGCTGTCAAGAAGAAGGGCATCTGTCATTTGTGATATCCTTACTGCTTCATCAACAGATTTTTCATCAATAACATGTATAACCTGGACAATCTTTACGTTTGGAAGTGATTCTTTAAGCTGCATGTACGTACCATCTGATAATGAATCGACTATTTGTATTGTGTTTGTGTTGACCCGTTGATGATGCTGTATAATTTTAATAACAGATGTCTCCGATGTAAGCAGGAAAGTAGCAACCGGTGGGGGGACAGTAATGGCTATCTTCCTGATCAGATCATCGGGTATCGGACCCGGTCCGCTGGGCATTCTTCCTACAAGTCCGACGGCAGCCGCACCTGATGACACAGCAAGCTGTGCTTCTTCAACACTGCCTATGCAACAAATTTTAAAGCGTGTTATCATTTACTGTTTTTTATCTCATTCATAAGGTCATCGAGATAATCCGTTTGTATTTCCTGCATTTCAAGCAGTTTCTTGTTCTGATGTACTATAAGGTGATCGATCTTTTCGCTCAACAGCTTTATTTCAAGTTCTGCTTTTAGGTTCACTTTATAATCCTGTTCACTGCGCTGCCTGTCTTTTTGTTCCTGCCTGTTCTGACTCATCATGATAATTGGTGCCTGTATTGCTGCAATACAGGAAAGGATGAGATTAAGCAGGATAAAAGGGTAAGGATCAAATGGTTTTGTAGCAAGGATATATACATTGACAGACATCCACAAAACAATAAAGGCAAAGAAGATACCGATAAATGTCCAGCTTCCGCCAAAAGCCGCGATATTATCAGCAAATCTCTGGCCGACAGTCAGCGAATCTTCAATATGTGTTTCAATGTTTTCCGATAAAAGAGAATTGTTCCTGATTGCAGTCATTACGTCTTTGTCAAGATCTTCAAGTTCGCCTTTTTCCTCTGACATAAGGTTAGTCATATATAACCTCCTGTAGTGGTTCAGTTCCGCGAGTGTTATGAAGCAATCTCTGTTAAAATCCGGATGTTCGGATTTGATCAGGTCAAAGATTGGCTCACGAAGATAAGTAGCCTGAACCTCTTCTCCTCTTTTTATTTCGGTATTTGATATGCAGCTTTTCATAATAAGTATATTTTAATAGACGAGACTTTTGAATCAGAAAAATGTATTGAATGCTTTTGCAACAAGAAAGGCGGCTGATGCTGCTGCTATCCCTATCAGTGTCACTTTTAGTGCCCCTTTAACGGGGGGTTGCCCTGTTACCCTGCTTTTAAAATATCCAAAGAGAAAAAGACAGATGACTGTAAGTATAGCCGACACGATAAGTCCCCGGTATGGTGTTTGAGTGAAGAAATAGCCTGAAAGCGGGATCAGTCCGCCCACAACATATGAAAGACCTATTGTGGCTGCGCTGTTCCTTGCCCTGTTCACATCCGGCTTCTCAAGTCCAAGTTCATATTTCATCATAAAGTCCACCCATTTATCACGGTCCCCTGCCATCTCATCAGCAATAAGATTCTGAGTCTTTTCATTAATACCATATTCTGCAAACACCAGTTTCACTTCTTTCTTTTCTTCCTCCGGGATATTATCAACCTCATCATATTCTCTTTTCAGCTCCGACTGGTAATGTTCCTGTTCTGTTTTTCCTGCAAGATATCCACCCAGCCCCATAGCAATGCTGCCGGCAACAATTTCTGCTATACCGGCAGTTATAACGACAGCATTGTGCTGCACTGCTCCGCTTAGTCCTGCAGCCAGAGCAAATGGCACTGTCAGACCGTCAGACATCCCAATGACAACATCAGTTATAAATGCTGAACTTCCGAGGTGCTCCTCTTTATGCATACCGGTCTCCTGTGTCATGATTCCTTATAAAATAGTTTCCCTGTTAAAAGAAGGCCTGCAAAGACAAAAACTGCAAAAACAAGGCTGCTGACAGCCAGCTGCATGCCTCCTGATAGTATGTGACCACTTGTGCAACCTCCGGCCATCCTGGCGCCAAGTATCAGAATAAAACCTCCGGTGAAGGCCCAAAATATCCTTTTTGCGGGTGACTTACCCTTAAAGCGTTCCCAGTTACTATGGATAAGTGTCAGCTTAAATTCTTTCCTGTTGATGGAATTAAGTAATCCGGCTATCACAGCACCTGTCAGGAATAAAAATTCCCAGTGCCCGGGTTTACTGATAGTCGTGAAATATCCATTGGATGTTGTACCTGTTAACAGATCGGCAAGATAGGGATATGTTGTTGAAGCACCTATAGGCCTGTTAAAGGAAGAGGTCAGGAAAACGAATCCATCGAGTACAGCCAGGGCCAATCCGGTATAAAGCCATTTATAGTTTTTACCTTTTTCTTTCCTGTGCAGCACGAAAGCCAGCCATATAAAAATTCCTCCGAGTAAGACGGACAGGATATAAAAAAATGCGTTCCTGCCGGTGAATGACATCAGTGAAAGAGTTCCAAGGTCAGGACCAAGAATGCTGCTTACAGTGGGTAACATAAGAGTATATATCAGTCCGCCTGTCAGTGCACCCGCTATACCGGCGAGAGCGTCAAGGGATCCTTCTCCCAGGGATATTGCAAGTGTCCCCGGACAATAACCCAGTATAGCCATTCCTATTCCGAAGATGAATCCTCCGGCTACAATCCCTGTAAGCAGGAAAGGTTTGATATGAAAGCTTGCAAAACCAAGACCTGTTTCGATGCTCATAATTATTGCACCTGCTCCCACGGCAACAGCCAGAGCTTTGGCTACAGTAAGATCCTCAAGTATTGCCAGTCCACTGATA
>DATFLA010000465.1:0-6556 GCA_035268305.1 Bacteroidales bacterium
GCCGACCTTTGCCTTATCGATCCTTACCGGTCTTATACAGTAACAAAAGACAATATATTATACAAGTGTGGCTGGTCTCCCCTCGAAGGAAACACATTCTCCTCTTCGGTTGTAAAGACAATTGTTAACGGGACAGTTGCCTGGGATGACGGAAATATCAACATGGTTCAGAGAGGACAGAAACTCGATTTCCTGAGGTAAACAAGTATTCTCCCCGCTCAGGCTTTTCTGACCACGAATCTCACAGTGCTTCTTGTCCTTTGCTCAAGTAATATTTCCCTGCCACCTGTTACTTTCTTTAATGAGTCCTGGTCATAATGTCGTACAGACAGCATTTCAACATTTTCATTATATATAGTAGAGAACTCCGGCTTCAGGTCTTCTATGAGCTCATTAACCTTCAGCCTTTCATCATCGACGCACACATCGAGGCTTACTGCACTTGCTTCAACAAGGTTAACCTTGATACCATGTGTAATGAAAAAATTAAATATCATACTCAGGTTATCTCCCATCACAAAGGAGAAGTCGACGGGCAGTAAAGACAACAATATCTGGTCCTCTTTCTTAATATAGACCGGCAGGGTTTTCCTGATGACCGGATCTGCCGAAATAATAGTACCCTCATCTCCTGGGGAGAGGAATGAACGGACATAAAGGGGAATGGATTTATTATGTAATGGCTTTATTGTCTTGGGATGAATGACCTTTGCACCTGAGAATGTCATTTCGACTGCTTCCTTATACGACATCTCGTCGAGCTTTCTTGCATCGCGGTACCATTTTGGATCTGCATTCAGTACTCCGGGGACATCCTTCCATACCACAACACTCTCAGCTTCCATGATATTACCAATTATAGCCGCGGTATAATCCGAGCCTTCCCGGCCGAGAGTTGTGGTGCTGCCGTCTCGTGTTCCCCCTATAAACCCCTGGGTAACAAAAATCCGTGTCTCTTTAAAATCAATAATTTTCTGTATGTTTATCGTGGTCTCACTCCATAAGACATTTGCATCACGATGTCTCTCATCGGTTATCAGGTGCTTCCTGATATCAATCCATTCCACCCCGCTCACCTTCTTTTGAAGATATCCTGATACAATAATAGTTGACCATAGTTCACCGTACGAAACAATCTGATCATATTCAAAATCGTACCTCCCCTTGCCACCATTACTAAAGTAAGTCTTCAGTCCGTTAAAAGAGTTTTTTATAATACTTAGGACCTCCTTATCCTCACTGAAAAGGTCATCTGCAACTGATGCATGCTGCTCATATATAATGTCGAGCAGGTTCAAGTATTCCTTCTCCTCGTTCAGCCATGATTTCAGAACAGCTTCCAGCGCATTTGTCGTTTTGCCAAAAGCCGAAACAACAACAACCATATTCCCCGGTTCCCGGGAGACAATATCTGAAAGATTTTTTATACCTGCAGCATCCTTTACCGATGCACCACCAAACTTATAAACCTTCATGATCAGAAATTTTTGTTAAAATTAGTATTTCTGAATTTCATAGCAATTCAGAACATGCACATCTCAAATAAAATTCGTTTTTGTAAATTTGCCGGCGAATTATTGAAGATGAAATACAACCAGGTAACAGAATATTTTAAAAATCACCGCCTCGTTCCGGGTTTGATCGATGCAGTAAATGATGAAAAGACAGGAAAGCTCAGGCTTGAAGGGCTTACAGGTTCATCAAAATCAATAATATTCTCAATTGTCTTCAGCGGAACCCAGACCACACACCTTGCGGTTCTCCCTGAAAAAGAAGATGCGGCATATTTCTACAACGACCTTGTATCTCTTCTTGGCGATGATGCAGTGTTCTTTTTCCCTTCCACATACAAAAGATCTGTACAGTATGAACAAACGGAACCAGCCAATATAGTTCTCAGGACAGAAGTTTTAAATCATCTTGCTTCAGGCAGGAGAAAAGGTATAATTGTCACCTATCCTGAGTCGGTAATGGAGAAAGTGATTAGCAGAAGAAACCTTAAAAAAAATACATTAAATATTGCCAGGGGCGACAAGCTTTCACTCGATTTTCTTGAAGAAGTTCTTCACGAGTATAGTTTCGAAAGGACTGATTTTGTTTATGGACCGGGTCAGTATGCTATAAGGGGAAGTATAGCTGATGTTTTTTCCTATTCAGCCGATTTGCCATACAGAATCGATTTCTTCGGTGAGGAAGTTGAATCAATAAGATCCTTCAACACCGATGACCAGTTATCTGTTGATGCATTAAAACAGGTTGCAATAATTCCAAATATCCAGGATATCTCTGTTGAAGAAATAAAGGATTCATTCACCGACTTCCTTCCTCCTTCATCGTGTATATGGATCGAGGATGCTCCATTTATTAGGGAGAAGATCAATTCTATTTTTTCACAGACGGTTCAGAGGGAGGATTCAGGTCAGATCAGCGGCAAAAAGGATATTGTAATGACTGGTAACAGGTTCCTTGAACAATGTACAAAATTCAGGACTATAGAGATTGGAAGGCAGGTTTTTTTTGGTGAAGACAAGGTGTTTGAGTTCCATACGGAACCACAACCTGTCTTCAATAAAAATTTTGAATTACTTTCTGAAAAACTGATCAGTAATAATGCTGAAGGTTACAATACCTTTATCATATCTGAGAGCGAATCGCAGATACAGAGACTGAGAGACATTTTTGCTGAAATCAATCCTGAAGTAAGTTTTGAAACCCTTTCAGTAAATCTTCATGGCGGATTTACCGATCACGACCTTAAGATTTCTCTTTACACAGACCACCAGATATTTGACAGGTATCATAAGTTCAGGATCAGAGGTTACTTTACCCGGAAAGAAAGTATTTCCGTAAAAGAACTTACAGGACTGAATCCGGGCGACTATGTTGTGCATATAGACCACGGCATAGGTAAATTTGGTGGCCTTGAGAAGATAGAGGTCAACGGGAAAATTCAGGAAGCCATTAAGCTGGTTTACAAAGACAATGACATCCTGTATGTAGGCATCCATTCTCTTTACAGGATATCCAAATACAAGGGCAAGGATAATTCGGAGCCCAGGATTTATAAGCTTGGATCCGGTGCCTGGCAGAAGCTTAAACAGACAACCAAGGCCAGGGTTAAGGATATTGCAAAAGATCTGATCCGACTATATGCAAAGAGAATGTCATCCCCCGGGTATTCCTTTTCTCCCGACTCTTATTTACAGAGAGAACTTGAGGCATCCTTTATTTACGAAGACACTCCTGACCAGATGAGTGCTGCAGTAGCTGTTAAGGAAGACATGGAAGCTGAACATCCTATGGACCGCCTTATCTGCGGTGATGTAGGATTCGGGAAAACCGAGGTGGCTGTCAGGGCAGCGTTCAAAACTGCTGTTGACAGTAAACAGACAGCTGTACTTGTTCCCACAACAATACTTGCCCTGCAACACTACAAAACATTTTCGGAAAGGCTGAAAGGATTCCCATGTAATGTGGAGTATATAAGCAGACATAAAAAACCTGCCGAACAAAAGAAAATACTTGCAGAACTGGCAGAAGGTAAGATTGATATAATAATAGGAACTCATAAACTGGCAGGTAATGATGTTAAATTCAAAGACCTTGGACTCCTTGTTGTTGATGAAGAGCAAAGATTCGGAGTATCTGTCAAGGAAAAACTTAAAAAACTGAAGGCTAATGTTGATACCCTGACACTCACTGCCACTCCCATTCCCAGGACACTGCAATTTTCTCTCATGGGAGCCCGCGATCTTTCCATAATTAATACACCACCCCCCAACAGGATGCCCATTGTTACTGAACTACACGGCTACAATGAAGAAATAATAAAAGAGGGTATTGAATATGAAGTGGCCCGAAACGGGCAGGTATTTTTTATCCACAACAGGGTAGATAATATCAAACAGATAAGGGACCAGATAAACAGGATATGTCCGAATGTTAAAACGGCAATTGTGCATGGCCAGATGGAAGGCCGACAGGTAGAAAATGTTATGTATGATTTCATCCAGGGGGATTATGATGTGCTGCTGGCTACCACAATAATTGAATCGGGTCTTGACATACCAAATGCCAATACAATTTTTATTAACGATGCACATCACTTCGGCTTATCTGAATTACACCAGTTACGAGGACGTGTGGGTCGCTCAAATAAAAAGGCATTTTGTTACCTTCTTGCTCCACCGTTAAGTACACTTACACATGAAGCGCGTCGCAGACTTAAGGCAATAGAAGAATTTTCAGAACTTGGCAGTGGATTCAATATTGCAATGCAGGATCTCGATATAAGAGGTTCGGGCAACCTCCTGGGAGGTGAACAGAGCGGATTCATTGCAGATGTGGGCTTTGAAACATATCAAAAGATACTTAATGAAGCGATGACTGAACTGAGGGAAGCCGAACATCTCAACAGTAAGCCTGATAATGCTGATATAACAGAAAAGGCAGCTCCACAAAGGAAAGCACAAACAACATATGTTGCCGACTTTCAAATTGACACAGATCTAGAGATAATGTTCCCCGATGAATATATTTCAAATATATCCGAAAGAATCAGGTTGTACAAAGAGCTTAATGAAATAGAATCAGAAGTAGAGCTCGGGAGTTTTGAAAAGAAACTTACCGACAGATTTGGAACCCTGCCTGCACCTGCCGCTGCCCTGCTCAATATAGTAAGAGTGAAATGGATAGCGGTGAAGATAGGAATAGAAAAGATCCTCCTTAAAAACGATCTGCTTATTGCATATTTTGTTTCCGACCAGAATTCATCTTTTTACAGGAGTCCCGAATTTGTTTCAGTGATGAACTATGTAAACCGGAAACGGAACAAGATGGAAATGAAACAAAAAGGATCAAAGCTCAGCCTGACAATTTCGGATGTAAAGTCTGTAAAATCAGCTATCTCGGTACTTAATGAAATACTTTCATCGATCATTAACTAAGCTTTTCTTACCTTTGTAAAATAATTCTCCGCAATGAATCTTATAGTGGATATAGGAAACACCAGTACAAAGCTGGCGATCTATAAAGGAAGGGAAATAGTAAGTGTCTTCAGGATTAATGAATGGAGTTGCGAGGAGATCGAAAAAAAGATATCCGGTTACATTATAGACAAAGCTATTCTGTCTTCCGTAAAGGATATACCTCCGTATTTAGCCGACCTGTTTTTCCCTAATGTACCTTTTGTACATTTGTTGACCCACAGGTCAAAGGTTCCCTTTACAATTGACTATGAGACACCCGGCTCCCTGGGAACAGACAGGATAGCTGCGATTGCTGGTGCGTATAGTTACTTCCCGGGAAAAGAAATCCTTGTGATAGATGCCGGAACGGCTATTACTTTCGAATACCTCCTGAAAAATATATATAAAGGCGGGAATATTTCTCCCGGAATTACCATGAGATTCAAGGCTTTGAATAGATTTACACGCAGGCTTCCCCTTGTTACTCCTTCTTCTGATTTCTCATTTCCGGGCAGGAATACAAACGATGCAATTACAGCTGGCGTTATTACAGGAGTATTATATGAAATAAATGAGTATATTCGCACGTTTGAGAAAGAGCATACTGATTTTAAAGTAATACTGACAGGCGGTGACGGTGGATTTATTAATAACAAAATAAACTATAATCACACATATATGCCTGATATTGTGACTGATGGTTTAAATTTTATTCTGGAATACAATGCGAAATAAACTGATAACAGCCTTTCTAATAACCCTTTTTACATTCTCACTCCAAGTAGTTAACGGTCAGAATCAAATAAACTCCCCTTATTCCCGGTTCAATCTGGGCTCGCTGCAGGAATCAGGACCGTACAGAAGCCAGGCGATGGGAGGTTTAGCCACTGCAATCCGCGATAATTTTTCGATTTATTTTGAAAATCCTGCTTCATACAGCAGCATAGATACCAACTCTTTTGTATTTGATTTTGCCCTTGAAGGGGGTCAGAATAACCTGTCGGAAGCCGGTGCAAGTTATTCTTCTAAAGATATGAATTTCGACCACCTGATAATGGGTTTCCCCATTGCAAAAGGCCTCGGATTCGCTCTCGGTGTGTTCCCATACAGCAATGGTTACTACAGTCTGCAAAACTCTGTGCTGGAGACAGATCCGGGATATGACCCTGTTACAGGAGCATATACATCAACCCATTCCGGGAAGGGAGGATATTACAAGGTATTTGCAGGTACAGGTATACAGCTGACAAAAAACTTCTCAGCCGGTATAAACATGACATATCTTGTTGGACAGGAAACAAGGACCAACCTGTTCGATTTTGCCGATTATTACAATTCATTTCATGACAAAAATATTGAAGCTCTAAGTCTCGACGGACTTAACTTCGAATATGGAATTCAATACTATGCATCGCTGAAGAAAGATCATTTTTTCAATGCAGGATTTTCAGTTACACCATCAAGAAAATACATCTCAACATTCGATAAGATATCATACCGTTACAATGCATATGGTTCGGTTGATACTCTTGCCTATTCACATGATAAGTCTAAATCTTCTGTTATACCTGCTACTTTCCGTGTTGGTA